>NZ_JAUBRA010000128.1:0-7384 GCF_036701555.1 Microcoleus sp. Pol10D4 | reverse complement strand
GTTTTAGGTCGGGGAGTTTTTCCATTCTTTGATCTAATGTCTATCTTGTCTTCTTGTCAAGGGGGTTGAGCAATTACATGGAGCCTTGCATAATACGGGGCATGGGTAAGTTTTCTTCAACCTGCTGTAAGACAATGCAACCCACTAAAACTTTCAAACTGAGCAGAATTCCTTGAGGCAGAATAATCAGGCAGATGAGGCTAATCCCAATCGTTGCGCCAATACCGGGAATCAGGTCAAATGCGCCTGCGACTGCAGCCATGACCAGTGCATAGGGAATATCCAGCAAAATAAACACCAGAAAGGTAGAGATGCCCAAGAAGATTGATAATAGCAACCTACCCCAAAAGAAACCCAGAAAATTATTTTGGATTGCCCTGGTCAAATCATCGGGTAAGCTGGCTGGAAACAACCTCACGATCAGATTCCATAGTCGTTTACCATCTAGCAGCATAAAGAAGCCAACCACCGCAATCACAATCACATCTAGCAAGTTGAATAACACATTTTGCAGTGTGGAAAAATCCATGCCAATGATGCCGAGGGCTTGTTCGCGCAGTTGTGTCTCAAAGGTGCTGAAATCGACCGTAATATTGCGCTTTTGCAGAAACGATTGGAGTGTTTCCAACAGTGCGATCGCCGACTCTAAAAATTGAGGAGCCTGTTGCAATAACTGCTGTGCTTGGGAAATGATAGCTAATCCTAACGTTGCCATTAACCCACCTAGAATCAACAAGGCAAGTAAAAATACCAGCACAACCGCTACCCAACGAGGGATGAAACGAGATACAAATTTGACTGGGTAATTCAGCAGAAAGGCGAGAATAGCTGCAAAAATAAAAACAATCAGAACCGTTTCAAAATATGCCAACACCTGCACGATCGCCCAGCCAAGCGCAAGAGTAGCAGGTAACGAATGAGTTGAGCATTGTTCAGGTGTTCCGACATCCGATTGGTGTTAATTTTTGGATTGTCCATTACAGCGTGTCAAATTCTCTACCGTTCCTCATCCGCAGTATTAAATAAAAAACACACCGATGTCCTCTACCTAAAGATACGAATTGTAGAGCCTGTAGGGGGATTTTTTCTCAGCGACAGTTCTCCGGGCCCAAAGAGCAGTTGTCATGACACAAGGACATCAGCAAAAAAGGCTTTCTGCTGATTGTATGGTGGGAGAAGCTATCGGTGGGAAAGGGGTTTGCGCCCAAGCCTCAGCATGAACCGTTGTAGCAAGAGAATCTGTCACGGCTGCCGATCGCCAGCCAGCATTAAAGACAGTGTTTGCCACAACAAGAGGGTATGACATCAGTAGCGAAAAACGGCTGCGATCGCCTTGTCTTGAGGAACATTTTCCGGCTCTACGGCGTAAACATTACCACCATTGGTGAGGGTATGCAGTGCTGCTAAATCCAGCAAATCTTCGTCCCCTGCCTGATGTTGAGCGTGAATCTGAACCGAATTCGCATCGGGATCGAACACCCCCCAAACTTGCTCGCCAACGGGAACAAACAACGATTCAACGCGCTGGAAATAGGCAGCCGGCACAACCTGTTCGATCGTACTAGCAGTTTTTTCGGTGGCTTGTAGTTCCTGGTAGCGGGCGATCGTTGCTTCTTTTGCTTGCTCAAAATAAGGCTGTACAATCTGCCACGCTCTTGTATGCAGTTCCTCCGGTTTCAACATTTCTGGATTGCCTGTGATGCCGTCGGGCAGTAGGTGAGCGTAGGTGTTTGCCTGCTGATAAATTGGCAAGAGATAATCAACTCCTGCCAAAATTAGCGGCGCTTGCTCGTTTTTTAAGAAGGATTCTAGCCCGTTGCTAACTTTGCGGAAGTAACGCAGCAGTCGATCGTTGTGGTCATCTTTACCGCCTCCCTGTCCATGAAATATGGCAGAACCATCGCCACCACTGCCGCCTTGTGAGGTGGCCGTATGAAACTGCAGGCTTTTTTCTGGATCGTCATACTGCAATGCTTCTGCAATGCTGGTGGGTACATCAGTCAACTCAACCTCGTTGACGTGATAACGAGTTCCCTGAAACAATCGAACTTGATTTTGGCTTAGTGCCAGAATATAAAACTGCCCATCTCCAGACAACAGTTGCAGCAATGGTTTGAGATGAAAGCGATCAGTAACTACCGTTAATTCTGGGAAGGCGATCGGCAAACAGTAGTAGCGGAAGTGATTGGGAGATAGCAAAATTGCTAGTCCATCGCTTTGATGCTGCCAGAATTCATAGGTATCTAGCTCGTGAATCGGTTGCAGCAACTCTTTGGCATCCTGTTCACTCATTCCCATCGCCAGCAATTGTTCTTCGGCTTGCCGCACCCGATTCTTGAACCGAATTGGATTTTGTTGGGTTTCGGCTCCTAAACGCTCCATTGGCGTGTAGATCGAAATACAGGTTGAGTTTGATTGTGTGGCTAAAGTTGTTAATTCATCAAGGGCTAATAAATTCATTTTGTACCTTTGTTCAATGTTTCTTTCAAGCTTTTATCAGCGGTAGGACAGGCTGAATGTCTTTTCTGGGACATCTGCTGTTTTCTGATTTGTCCTGAGAAATTTCGGAGAGTAACTTCCCTGACGGTCAGAGTTGGCCTCAGAGATGTGGTCAAGATTAGTCGCTTAGCGAGCGCGCAACTTTCCGATAGTAGTGTCTAGCAACTTTTTCATTTTCTCGGCAGCACCGCTGATGGACTGCTGCAATATCTGGCCATGATCGCTGACTGCGATTGGCTGATGGTTAGCGAGACGGACTTCGATCAAACAGCGTTTATCATTAGCGCCAAACTTCTCGCTGCTGTTCTCATCGCTAAGGTGAACTTCCACCCGTGTAATATGCTGACTGAAGCGATCTAAAGTGTTGTTAATTATGGCTTCGACCTGTTGAGACAGCGCCTCGTTGCCTTCGATGTTGGCATCAGTGTTGAGCTGAACTTTCATGTGTCTATCCTCTTCTAATAGCTGTATTATGGGATTGCTGCGATTAGCGCCCTTTTCCCTGCATACAGCATCGTGCCGATCGGTTTAATCAACCCTTGCTCGACAACTCGTTCCCTTACTATCATCGACCTTTCAGTGACCGAAGTGGCCTACTCAAAGGTAGATAGTTACACGCTTAACCCATAGCAAGCGATCGCACAATTAAAATCCGCCTTTCAGCATAGGTTTGTCCAAATTTTTCGATTCTCACTGTCTGCATTCCCATCATAGTGCTTGCACTACTGCTTACGAATTACGAATTACGAATTACGAATTACGAATCGAATTACAAATTACGAGTTTCCTTTTGGGGTCTTTTGGATGCTTCCAATACTTCGGCAAAATTCTTTATTAGTAGGTAGGATTTCGTGCCTCAACCCAATCAACAGAATAAAAAAATATATAGCGATTCTCAAAAAAGTGAGGTATGCAGACGAGCGATTAGCAATTACCAATTACCCACTCTACCTCATTTTACTGAGAAGTGCTATATACCTTATTGATTTGATTTATGCTTACCTAATTATTGAAGTTTCCATGCAATCAGACCGACAAGCCCAATCAGACCTAATGCTCTACGAAAGTAATTAACGCCTTGAAATAATTCTTGCCAAGCCCAAGTAAACAAAGACCCAAAGCCTACTATCTGCAACCCTAAATTAATTTTACCACTTGTAACAATGAGCGTTAATAAACTAGCTACAATCCCGACACTCAGTGGTAGATTTGGCATCTGAGCTATAACAATTTGGCCTTCGCTGTCGCGGAATGTGCGATCGAACAATGTGCTTTCCATGAGTTTCTCGTGTCAATGTAATAAATAGAACCAGGTTAACATTCAATACTGCGGGCCTTTTTAGGAAAGATACTACAAGCTTTAGAGGGCAAGGATCATAAAAAACTCGAATTAAATGCAAGTCAGGACTGGAGATGACATTGATTTAATTATCCACAGTGGCTCAAAGTCCTAAAAAATTAGCCATTGAGCCATAAAAAAACTGTCAAGATTATTGAACAGTTAAATATGGGATTTATCCTCAATCAAGTTTTTTGGACCTCGCTATCTTTAATTTATTCAGCTTGTTTTAGCCATCCTTTTAAAGGTTTCTTTTGCGAGTTTTTAGATGGTATTTATATAGTAAAATTCAAAATTTTAAATATCATCTCTCGGTTGGAATAGTTTAGAGTAAAAGGTCATCTATAATTGGACAGACATCATCGTTTCTCTAGTATCGCATCGAGATCGATCGACCTCATGCTCAAATCCAAGGTCAGCAATTCACAGGCCTAAACCTTTTCGTGAAGCAGGCTTGAACCTCTGTTGGCAGTGCAGTAATTTCTGTTTCCAGAGCTTGAATTGATTGTGTAGCCGCTATTTCTGTTCGATCGCTCTCAGCATCCTGACTCACAAAAAATGTGGCTAGCGTTGTTGTCAAATAACCACATAGCGCGATCGCACACAACGCCAGCAAAAAACAAAGCACCCGCCCTTGGGGTGTCTTCGGGAAGTAATCAGAGTCGATCGTACTCATCAACATTCCCGCCAACCACAGCGCCGTGCCATAGTCATTAATGCCAGCACTACCATTAGGAAAGGCGAAACCTCTCTCAGATTTAGAGTATGTCTGCTGAAGCACTCGATCGCTCGGTAAACTCCCAAAAGTCGAGACAATCGCACTACCACCGGGATGAATACAATATAAAGGCGATCGCCTTTAGGCGAAGTATCGCTGATTCGAGGCATCATTCTCAACTGCTTTGCGTCGAAACTAACCATTGCCGACACAGAGGAAGAGCAGCCAGATCAACTCAACTTCGAGCTAGTTTTCACTGAGCAATACGCTTAACGAGTGTTTTACAGCCCCGTAAAATTTTAGTATTTAAGGCGCACCACTTATTACTTTAGGCTACGGATAAATGTGACGGTAATGTTCTAGACGTATAGTATATTTAGCCTCATTGAAATTTAATTTAATTGTGTAATGCTGATATATCGAGGTTGATTTTTTACTCGATTTATCCAAGTTTGAATAGCTGGAAATCTGGTTAAGTCAAATCCGCCCTCGCCCGCAACGTGAGTGTAAGCAAATAAACCGATGTCAGCAATAGTATAGTGAGCGCCCGCAAAAAACTCATTTTCTGCTAAATGCTGTTCCATCACCCCCAAAGCAGCATAACCCGGTGCTTGTTTTTGTTGGAGTGCTTCCTGATATTCTTCAGCTTTCCCTGTCAAATACCAAAAACGAGAAGTAGCAATAAAAGGTTCGTGACTGTACTGTTCAAAAAATAACCACTGCATGACTTGAGCCCGTTCAAATTTATCCGTGGGGAAAAACTCAGTTTCTTCGCTCAAGTAAAACATAATCGCATTCGATTCAAACAGAAATTTACCCGGTTCGATTTCTAACACCGGAATGCGGCCATTGGGATTTTTGACCAAAAATTCAGGTGTGCGGCTTTTTCCTTGGAGAATATCAATTTCTGTGCGATCGAAGGGAATATTAAGTTGAGTTAAGAGCAAGCGAACTTTATAGCAATTGCCAGAGGGGGAATATTCGTAAAGTTTAAACATGAGTCTTGAGAAGATTTTATGATGTTAAATTATCTCATAAATTAGATAATGTAGGCACGATGAGTTAACCGTTGTTTGCTAAAATTATTTTGGCGATCGGTGTCGATCGCCAAAACCAGCCACTTCTGCCAGCGTATAAAGCGGGCGGCCCTTCACCTCCTCGTAAATACGCCCTATATACTGGCCCAAAATCCCAATACTCACCAACTGCACCGCACCCAAAAAGAAAACAGCCATCATCACAATTGTCAAACCAGTTAAGGCAGAACTTGGATAAAAAAGCCGCCAATACAAAATCAAAAAAGCCATTAACACAGATATAAATGCAGCAAATAACCCCATATAAATCGAAAGTCGGAGGGGAACTTTTGAAAAAGAGACTAAACCATTCATCGCCAAACTTAAAGATTTTCTGAAGGTATACTTAACCTCGCCTGCAAAACGCGGATCACGTTCAAACTTAACCGCCGTTTGTTTAAAACCAATCCAAGCCCGCAGTCCCCGAATGTAACGATTGCGTTCTGGCATGGCGTTGAGTACATCTACCACGCACCTATCCATCAAACAAAAATCTCCGGTATCTATCGGAATATCAACATCAGCAAGATGGCGCAAAATGCGATAATACATATAAGCTGGTAACCGCTTAAACCAACCTTCTTGACGGCGTTGAGTGCGTTGAGCGTAAACAACTTGATAGCCCTGCTGCCACTGTTCTACCATATCTATAATTAGCTCTGGTGGGTCTTGCAAATCGCCGTCCATGATGACTACAACTTGACCGCTAGAAAAGTTTAAACCAGCAGTTACAGCTATTTGATGACCGAAATTGCGGGCCAAACTGAGGTAACAAATTCGCGAGTCTTTTTCGTGCAATTCTCGCAAAAGTTCTAGAGAGCGATCGCGACTGCCATCATTGATTAAAATTAATTCTACTAGGCCGTCCATTCGATCCATCACGGCACTAATGCGCCGATACAATTCCGCTAAATTTTCTTCTTCGTTATATATGGGAATTACCAAGGAATACTTAGGTGTATAGTCCATCGAATTTTAGGTGATTAAATAGAGTTTGCAAATGCTAGTTTAAATAAATCAACCATTTATTTTTTCAAGACATGGGTGGATTCAAGTTATAAAGTTGGCACGTAATCTCACTCCTTGAACCTGGCAACAGTATCCGACAAAAGAGCATTAGCCAAACTTATCAAGTTTCTTAAGTACGAAAAACCAAATGTCAACTAAAACTGACCCAAACAAAGTAAAAATCTCTGTTATCATAGATGTTGAGTCGTATCTAAAAATCACTATCATAACCCATAGATTCAAAATTGCATGACAAATTCAAATTATCTTTGGCAAGCAAATCAAGACTTAAGCGAAGCTTGTCTGCAACATCCCTTTGTCAGAGGCATTGCTGAAGGCAGCCTGCCCCAAAATAGTTTTGCATATTACGTTGCACAAGACGCATTTTTTCTGGGAGCCTTCGCTCGCGCTTACAGTATCGCTGCGGCAAAAGCACCCGACTGGGAGGGGTTTGAAATCCTCCACAATCTCGGTAGCGGTGTTTTAGAAGAACTTCGTTTGCATCAAGGATATGCAGCAAAATGGCGTGTAAACTTGCAAGAGGCAAAACCGGGAATCGCTACCCGCCGCTACACAGATTTTTTATTAGCGACAGCCTGGGGGAGTGGTGTAGGTTTGACAGTAGCCGCCATGACTCCTTGCTTGCGGTTGTATGCTTTTTTGGGACAGCAGCTAGAGCGTCGGTACAGTATTAGAAGTTGACAAAAAAAGAGATATATGAATCTACCCCGTCAAGGAATTCAA
>NZ_JAUBRA010000127.1:0-7463 GCF_036701555.1 Microcoleus sp. Pol10D4 | reverse complement strand
AGAACTTTCTTAAAATGTCGCCGTAGATGGGCTAAACATTTCTGCTGCGCTCCCACCTCAACACCGTTGTAGACACTAGACATCTCCGAAAACAATCAAAGCCTCTGTGTAGTTAAGCTCCTTGACGTAAATGTAATCATCCTAAATTAGCTAGTACAGCGAGGCGGAAATCCACAGACCATTAAATAGCCAAAACTTTGCCCTTATATGTCCACTTAAAAGGTTTAGCCATTGTTTGATTAAAGTAGTCGATAAAATGCAGGATTCGATTTTTCAAATCCTCGCGACTGACACAACTTGCTCTTCTGAGTAATTGGCGCACCAAAATACTGAACCAAATCTCAATTTGATTGAGCCATGAAGAATGTTTCGGTGTATAATGGAAAACAAGTCGGTGTGCAGGGTCACACAAAAAAGTAGTGCGAGATTTCATTGATTTCAAGATACCACTTTTCCCCTTCATACCCAAGTCAATATCCAAACCTTCTTTTTCTGCAAGCAAACGAACCAGAGACTCAGACTGATGAGTGTTCAGGCAGTCCATAATCAAATGCCATTTTTGGGCATCAGGGTCAGTTTCAATTGTTCGACGAATATGAAGAGCAAAATCAACCTCTGTTCTGGTATCTCCACAAGTCGGCTCGACAATTTGACCCGTGGCAACATCGAAGCTAGCAATTAAGCTTTGTGTGCCGTGACGAATGTACTCAAATTCCTTTCTTGCGACTTTGCCAGGTCGCATTGGCAAGTCTTTTGCTAATCGCTCAGTCGCTTGAATACCTGTCATCTCATCAATGGATATTGTGCGTTCCCCCTGAAGATGACGCTCAATCGCACTCATGTATAAACCCTGGGGGGGTGACGACCCGCCCCAAACCCATACTTAGTAAGGATTGAGCCAACTTGTGGTAAAAAAAGATAGGCAGCAGAGTTGTTACACGCTTGCCTATCCAAAAAAATAATGATACCAAGATTCTACCAGACTCATTTACAAAAATACCTGACGCCATCTCAGTTTTTGGTGATGACAATTTTGCTATCCTTGATGCAATCAGAAAAACAAGTCAGATTAGAGCGGCTCTCCCGAGTATTTCCCTGTCTAATTACAGCCGAAAGTCGGCGACGTAAATTACAAAGATTTTTAGATTTACCTCACTTAACAATCGAATTAATTTGGTTCCCATTAATTACTTATTGGTTGACCACTTATTGCCGTGTTGGTACTCGCTTATCAATCGCAATTGACCGCAGTCAATGGGGCTGTATTAATCTGTTCATGGTTAGCTTAATCTGGGAGCGAAGAGCAATTCCATTATACTGGTCACTGTTGCCAAAATTGGGAAACAGTAACTTTGAGTCACAAACAACCAATTTACAGCAAGTTTTACCCTTATTTTCCGGATATAAAGTCATTGTTTTAGGAGACCGTGAATTTTGTTCGGTCGATTTGGGAAACTGGCTGAGGGAAAAGGGTGTATCTTTTTGTTTAAGACTGAAAAAGAATCATTGTATCGAAACGCAACATTTAGTTTGGCAACGGTTAGATGAATTAGGGATAGTACCAGGAACCTCTTTATATTTTCAAGGTAAAAGAGTGAGAAAAACTCAGCCTGCTACTGGATTTGATGTTGCTTGTAAGTGGAAAAGAAACTACGGGGCATGGAAGGTTGATGAAGCGTGGTTTATACTCACAGATTTAGGGTCATTGCCGGCAGCTATCGATGCTTACAAGCAACGGATGGGCATTGAAGAAATGTTTCGAGATTGTAAAACAGGAGGCTACGATCTTGAAGGAACTAGCTTAAAAGGACACAGACTTATCAACATGATTTTGCTCATGACGCTCGCCTACAGTTCGGGAATATTTCAAGGTACTGAAATAAGGAAAAAGCAGGTGCAAAAATATGTATCTCGCCGCAAAGAGCCTAATAAAAGATATCGAAGACGGAGTACATTTGGTGTTGGTTTAGATGGATAAAAGTGGGTTAATTATCTCGAACAATATTCGGACGAGGTAGAACAGTTAATGAAGTTAACTCCAAATAAACGTCGCTTTTATCAACAAGGTATGCGGGCTGCAACCCTGATTCGGTCTATCTCCTAGGCCTCTTTGTCACCCCCCCAGTGAGTCTCCATGAATTTCTCCAACTGTCGGAAACCAAACCCGCCAGCGAATTCATCGATGGTCAAATTATCCAGAAACCTATGCCCCAAGGAAGACACAGCACCATTCAAAGCGATTTGGGTGCTGACATCAACCGGGTACTCAAACCGCAACGCATCGCCCGCGCCTATCCAGAATTGCGCTGTACCTTTGGCGGTCGATCGACTGTACCCGATCTTGCAGTCTTTACCTGGGAACGCATTCCCCGCGACGAAAACGGCGAAGTAGCCAACACTTTCGCCATCGCCCCGGACTGGACAATCGAAATTCTTTCCCCCGACCAAAGTCAAACTAAAGTCGTCCGCAACATTCTCTACAGTCTCGCCCACGGAACCCAGATGGGCTGGTTGATTGACCCGGAAGAAGAACTGGTATTTGTCTATTTTGCCGTTAGCGAAGCCCTCGCAGAGGATCGCACCATAGCAGTTTCTGAAGAACCAGGCGATCGCATCCCCGTTCCAACCTTTGCCGAATCCTTCAATCTCACCGTCGCTGAAATGTTCAGTTGGCTGACTCAGTAGCGCCACCTCGGTTTATGAATGATTTAACCGCAGAGGGCGCAGAGGGCGCAGAGGAAGAGAAGAGAGAGAACTCTACGGATTTGCTTTGATCGAATGTGCGGTCGATCGCTTATACTAAAATATCTGGTTGTCAGCTCTTCAATGACGAGAGATGACTAAAGTGGTCACTACAAACTTGATTATGATTATTTAACCGGACTTGATATCATCTTTCAAATAACCGCTAACTACTAACAACTAACTACATAAAACGTTTCTCAAAAATGGAAGCTAAATCTTACAAAGACACCGTAAACCTGCCCAAAACAAAGTTTGATATGCGCGCCAACGCCACCAAGCGCGAACCAGAATTGCAACAATTTTGGGCAGATCAAGAAATCTACGATCGCCTTTCGGAAAATAACCCAGGCGAATTGTTCATCCTGCACGACGGGCCACCCTACGCCAACGGACAACTCCACATCGGCCACGCCCTCAACAAAATCCTCAAAGACTTTATCAACCGCTACCAAATGCTGCGCGGCAAAAAAGTTCGCTACGTTCCCGGTTGGGATTGCCACGGATTGCCGATCGAACTTAAAGTATTGCAAAACATGAAATCGGACGATCGGCTAAATCTTACGCCGATAGAACTCCGCCGCAAAGCCGCCGCCTTCGCGCAGCAAACAATGGAACAGCAGCGCGAATCCTTCCAGCGCTACGGCGTTTGGGGCGACTGGGAACACCCGTATTTAACCCTGAAACCCGAATACGAAGCCGCTCAAATCGGCGTTTTCGGTCAAATGGTTCTCAAAGGCTACATCTACCGCGGCTTCAAACCTGTTCACTGGAGTCCGAGCTCGAAAACAGCCCTCGCCGAAGCGGAATTGGAATATCCCGAAGGCCACACGTCGCGCAGCATCTACGTCGGCTTCCATGTGAGAAAGTTGTCAAAATCTTTGCAGTCGAAGCTCAAGCGCTATATGCCGAGCCTCTGGGCGGCGATTTGGACGACTACCCCTTGGACGATTCCGGCGAACTTGGCGATCGCAGTCAATCCCGAACTGACTTATGCGGTGGTGGAACCGCCGGCAAATTCCCACATCGCACAACAATTTATGTTAGTCGCTGTCGATGCGGTCGATCGGCTGTCGGCAACTTTTAACACTGAATTAAAAATACTTGCCACCTTCAAAGGCAAAGAATTAGAAGGTTGCAGCTACAAACACCCACTGTTCGATCGCGAAAGTCCAATTGTTGCCGGCGGTGACTACATTACCGCTGATTCCGGGACGGGATTGGTGCACACCGCACCGGGGCACGGACAAGAAGACTTTATCGTCGGAAAACGCTGCGGTTTGCCAGTTTTAACGCCCGTAGATGAAAACGGAAATTTCACCGCAGAAGCCGGACAGTTTGCAGGTTTAAATGTCCTCGGAAACGGCAATGCCGCAGTGATTGATGCCCTTGCGGAAGCAAATTGTTTGATTAAAGAGGAAAGTTACGCTCACTCTTATCCTTACGATTGGCGCACCAAAAAACCAACAATTTTTCGGGCGACGGAACAGTGGTTTGCCTCGGTTGAAGGGTTCCGAGATGAAGCCCTAAAAGCGATCGCCGAGGTGAATTGGATTCCCGCCCAAGGGGAAAATCGGATTACTGCAATGGTTAGCGATCGATCGGATTGGTGTATTTCTCGCCAGCGGACTTGGGGCGTTCCGATTCCCGTATTCTACGACGAAGAAACCAACGAACCGCTGCTGAATCAAGAAACGATCGCCCATGTCCAAGCCCTTTTTGCCGAGAAAGGTTCCGATGCTTGGTGGGAATTGTCGATCGATGAATTGCTGCCGGAATCTTACCGCAATAACGGCCGCACTTACCGCAAAGGTACAGACACGATGGATGTGTGGTTTGACTCGGGTTCTTCCTGGGCCGCAGTTGCCCAAGGTCGATCGGAATTAAACTATCCTGCTGATATCTATTTGGAAGGTTCAGACCAGCATCGCGGCTGGTTTCAATCCAGCTTACTTACCAGTGTAGCAACTAACGGCATTGCTCCTTACAAAACAGTTTTGACTCACGGTTTTGTGCTCGATGAAAAAGGCCGAAAGATGAGCAAGTCTGAAGAAAATGTCGTCGATCCGGCCGTCGTAATTAAGGAATATGGAGCCGATGTTTTACGGTTGTGGGTGTCTTCGGTAGACTACTCGGCTGATGTGCCGTTGGGCAAAAACATTCTCAAACAGCAATCGGATGTTTACCGCAAAATTCGCAATACAGCTAAGTTTTTGCTTGGCAATTTGCACGACTTTGATCCGGCAAAAAATGCCGTTGCTTACGAGGAATTGCCGGAAATAGACCGCTATATGCTGCACAGAATGGGCGAAGTTTTTGCGGAAGTTCAAGATGCTTTTGAAAGCTTCCAATTTTCCCGATTCTTCCAAACTGTGCAGAATTTCTGCACGGTGGATTTATCTAATTTTTACTTGGATATTGCCAAAGACCGACTTTACATCAGCGCGACAGATACCCGTCGCCGCCGCAGTTGTCAGACGGTGATTGCAATTGCTGTGGAGAATTTGGCAAGGGCGATCGCACCTGTTTTGTGTCACATGGCCGAGGATATTTGGCAGTACCTTCCCTATCCGACTCCCTACAAGTCCGTGTTTGAAGCCGGCTGGGTGCAAATGGATGCTTCATGGCACAATCCAGAATTGGCTAATCGCTGGCAGTATTTGCGACAAGTGCGCGGCGAAGTTAATAAGGTTTTGGAAAAAGCCCGGATGGAAAAGGCGATCGGTTCTTCTTTGGAAGCTAAGGTTTTATTGTACGTTCCCGATGTTGAGAAAAGAGAGCAATTGCAAGCTTTGAATCCCAGCAGTGAAGAATTGGTGGATTATGTGCGATCGCAAAATTCAGTCATAGAGTTAGCGGCAGAGGAGAAAGCAAAAGCAGCACAAGATAAACAGGAAGAACAAGCGGCAAAAGTTGCCAAAGTGTTGACAGAAAACACAATTCATGTGAAAGCGGAAACGATCGCACAAAAGCGCGATCGACCTTCTCAGATAGTAGAGTATTCTGTCCCTGAACTGTCGGCTTCAGATTCGCAGCCAATCTTAGATCAAGCCGCCGAGTTTGTAGCTAATTTGCCTGAATACGCGGGCAACTTTTTTACAGAATACCAACAAGTTTTGGTAACACTTGGGCTGTTAGCCTCTGTGTTGATAACGGGCCGAGTAACGCTGGCGATTTTGGATACGATGAATCAGATTCCGATGTTAGGAGGCTTCTTTGAAGTCATCGGCATCTTATTTACAATCTGGTTTGCTTTCCGTCACTTGCTGTTTGCCGCCAACCGTCAAAAAATTGCAGAACAAATTGATTTCCTGACAGCAGATGTGGTGGGCCGGAGTACAGCGCTTGTACTTGCAGAAACAAAGGCGATCGTCCTCGCACCGCCAGTAGATGCAGCGCTTGTGCTTGTAGAAACACAGGCGATCGCACAAACAGCCCCAGCCGAAAAAGTGTTTGTAGAAACACCCCAAATCCCGGAAGCAGAATTAGTTGCGATCGAACCCAAACCAGAAATTCCTGCTGAAATAGCTGTAACGGACGATTCTACAATGACCGCCAACGGTGTAGACGAACTGCGGTATTTGTTCATTACTTCGGAAGTTGAACTGGTAGAATCGAATGCAGCGATTCAGGAATTGCCGTACAGTTATCAGTCTCCAGAGTTGGCGATTGGTGTAGTCAAAGCAGACGGGGAAAAGTGCGATCGTTGCTGGAACTACTCTACTCACGTCGGAGAGTCGATCGAACATCCGCTAATTTGCGAACGCTGCGTTTCAGCAGTAGACGACAAATTCTAACGTAGGCTGCGCTTCGGGAAAAATTCTTGAGTTTGTGGTTGCCACATTCACCCCGAAGCGCACCTTACAATAACTTCATTTACTTATTTCTGATTAAAAAAACGGCAGACGATTTCACCAGGGTTGTTTTGTCCAAACGCCAAAACTGTTCCATCTTTCTTAACTGTAGTGCGATCGCGGCAATTGTAGACTTCTAGAGGCTTTTTCACTCCATCAACACTAAGAATTACCCTGTATTCCCAATAATTTTTTGCACTGCGTTTGATATCGACAATGCAAATCTCGCTTTTTTGATAATTGCGGCATACAGAGGCCTCAGCAGGAAGCGCGACCCAGAAAAAAGATATTAATAACAAAAAGTAGCAAACACATTTCATCATCTGCGATCGCCTTTTCCTTTACGCTACTCCGAACCCAGTATGCGGACGCTTGTAAGGTGGATGCAACCCCAACACAATATCCTCCTCAGACACTCCCATCTCGACAAATTCCCGTGCAATATCCACTTCTGTCATATTGCGCTGAATCCAAATTTTGCCATCCTTGATATCCAAATGAATGAAACAGTTGTATATCCGCTTTAGTCCCTCCCAGCCAACATCGAGTAACTGATAGTGGTCGTGTTCCCAATCAAAAACAAGCTGGCATTCAACGTCTGGATTAGGCTTTTCTAGCGTTGCTTGTTGAGTTAGCAATTTTCGGATACACTGGCGGTAATGCTCTACTCTTTCCATTCCACAATTACCTCCTTTTGCGGATCGTAAACGACGAGTTTAAGTTGATACACATTGACCGCTTCTTGTATAAATGGCTCTTGAAAAAACGAGTCAAAAGTATCAAAGGGTACTGCTAGTACAGCTCGGCGTAAGTACACAGACTATATTTATGGTAGAATAACATAGTTAGCTGAGACCCGTTTAGGTG
>NZ_JAUBRA010000126.1:0-7500 GCF_036701555.1 Microcoleus sp. Pol10D4 | reverse complement strand
AACTAATTATAAAATGGAACCGAAAAGTAAAAAATAAAGGTAACTTAGTTAATGCAGTTTAGATGTTTGACAGCTTACTTTGCACCAACTAGCAGGAATTTATGCCAATCAAGGGGAAGTAGCCAAGGCGATCGCATTTTATCAACAATCTCTCGAATTTAAGGAAAAGATGGGCGATGTTCAAGGGAAAGCTGCGACTTTGCACAATCTAGCAGACATTTATGCTAATCAAGGGGAAATAGCCAAGGCGATCGCATTTTATCAACAATCTTTCGATCTTAAGGAAAAGATTGACGATATTCAAGGGAAAGCTCATACTTTCGCAATGTTAGGACAGTGGTTAGCAAAGGAGGGAGATTTTGACAAAGCCTTGAATTATTTACACCAATCTTTGGACATTTTGCAGCATTTGCGATCGCCCGACGCGGAAACAGTGAGGAAAATTATTGCTGCGCTTCAACAGGTGGCTGGAAATTGAGGCTGAGTTGGTAGTTTATACAATATTTAAGCGCCTAACCGCTTTTTCAAAGCATCCAAAAAATGAACAGACCAATATTCAAGAAATCGGCTTTTCAGAGGTTTGATGAATTTATCCCAAGGATTGAGGTCAACAATATAATAACCGATTTTGATACCAATCGGCTCTAAATGTTTGCCTTCTATTTCCTGGCTCAATAAAGGCAATTTTCTATTACTTAGCTGTTGTAGGAGCCAAAGTACATCGCTGTTTTTTTGTTGTTCTGGACTTTTCTTGATATCACTGGTAGAACCAGCAATATCATCTCGCTCGAAAGAAATTATTGCCGTCAAATTAAACAGAGAACTATTAGCAATAAAGCATTGAGTTTGTTCTCGGGTTGGTAGCACTCCTAAGCGGAATTTGTCTAACAGTTTTGCTAGCGATCGCACTGGAATAGCGCTCTCTGTATTGCTGATATCAGGAGCAATTAATAAGGACGGCTGGTCTTTAATTGAAGGTCTGTCGATGCCCAGATTTTCGATTAACCTTTGAATCCGTTCGTAGTCAGGGCGATCGCAGAATTTCTCCACAATATTTGGATACCGATCGTCGCTTAAAAATTCTAAAAGAGCAATATACTTGCATCCCAGACTGTGACCAACCCAAAAATAACTCGATGGTTCTTGATAAATTTCGCTTTCATAGCCTAATCTTTGAGCAATCTCGGTCAGTTCTGTTCTCAGTACCTCCTGCTCTTTTAATAACCCAATAGCGATCGGCCAGTGACGAAAAGTAAATCGGAATGGCAAAGCAACTACGGTATAACCTTCTTCAAACAACTGCTGTAAGAAATATCGATAAAACAAAGTTGGCAAACTACCAAAAAAAGATCCACCAATAAATTGAACAACACCTTTTGGCTGCGGATGAACAGCCACCCAACTAAAAGAAACAGGCTGAAATTTAAATGAGTTCGACATTTGAATAAAGCTCAGTGAGTGTATACGTAGGCTTAATTAAACGTAATCAAACGTAAGGTGGGCCATGCCCACCCTACAGTTACTTACCCTTTAACAGTTCTAGCCGCGAGACATTCTGACAGGAATATCAAATTTATCCATCACTGTATTTAGCTCTTTCAAATTGACATCATTGGCATCGAGTTGGGCCAGCAGTTGCACTAGCAGTTGAGCTTTTTCTGAATTGTCTGATTCCAAAGTAGCCAAGTCCAAATTACCGTTGCGTAACTCTTCCAAAATTGGGCCAACAATTGGTAAATCGATGATAATTGGTTTACCTGGTTCAGGGGTAATCTCGTTCAAGCCTTTTCCACTGGCGATCGCTAAAGTGTAATTAATTTGATCGAAGTCTGGTAAAGTTGAAGTTGGTGATGGGAAATCGTTTGGCAAGAAAGTACCGCGAATTTCGGGATTCAATAACACCTTGACTGGTTTCTTGCTTTGGGGTTGAGGCTTTGGAAAGATGGAGCGCGCTGGCACAAATAGCGAGACATAGCCGCGCACTTCCAACAAACCTGGAGTCAGAGTTTTTGGCAGAATGGGCAACAATTGAACAGATGCAGTTTTGTGAGCGGGTATTGTGAAAAATGCGCGATATACCTTCGGTTTCCCAGGTTGCTGAGTCAGAGGTACCTCGATGTTAGTGCCTTCAACGTCAACAACTAAGAAAGCGTTGTTGAGCAAGATTTTATTAGGATCTGCCGGCACGGGTAAGCTGATGGTAAACTCAATCCGATATCGCAAGTCGATCGCTTCGAGATTGGAGATGGTGAGAAAATATCCCTGAACGATTCGACGAGCCACTGGGATGAGTTGTGGAGGGATGCCCATCACAGGTGCGATCGGTGCGGTGAGGATTTCAAAGGTGGAAACTTCCATGTTTTTGTGCGAGTAATTTAACTTTTAGCTTGGGTTATTTAGCCGGAAAATTTTGTTTCTGTTTTTCCGTGGCTATATCTATGAATAACTGCCAGTCGCGGTTGGTTAACAGTCGCTTTTTCTGGTGACACTCATTTGAGTTAACTCAAATGAGTGTCGCTTGATTGTGCGTCTTGACAATTTAAAAATTTTTGTTAAAGCGCTGATGAACACGGATCGGGATTAAATTTATCCTCGTGTATCTGAAGATAAAAATAAAATATCGAATTGATAATCAGCCCGATCGCACATTAATCTGTTGGTATAATCCCCCTTTAATGGGCCCGGGGCGATCGAAAAACTCAAAACACCTACACAAAACGTTACATATTTGTTAACATCGGGGCGAGTCTGTTCTCAGCAGCCCCTCTGTTAACCTTCTAAACTAACCACTATGAGTCAACCTCCCTCAGCAATTCCCGCCTCCGAAGAGTCCGCCGAAACCCAGACAGCGCCGACAAACACTGCACCTCCACCGAGTTATGTCAAGCTGGCGATGCGGAACATGGTTCGTAAGCGGGCGACTTCTCTGTTTCATTTTGCCTTGACAGCCGCAGGACTTTTAGGCGTACTCGTCGGTTTGGCTTTTCTCGATCGCTATTTCAATTCTTAATCAAAGATTCCAACAATCAGCCTCTAATTTCTGCTGATCTTTTTGATATTTCTTAATCGGGAGTTAAGCTGATTGTTTTGCCTGCCTGTTGCAATCTCTAACAGATTACTGTATCTTGCCAGCAACAGCAAAATCCCCTGCCGTTCGATCGCGCAATTGGAATTTGTAAAAAAATAGAATATATCCCTTGACAGGAGAGCAAAAAAATGTTAATTGAGGTGAACGTCGAAGACTGTTACGGGCTCGCCCAGCAGTCAGCCGACGCTTCCAACCTCCCTGAGAGTAGAGCCAGCGGGGAGATTTCAGCCGAAACCTGGGAAAATTGGTTTAGCGTTTGGCTGGAAAACCAGGAAGATTATGTGCCAGTCGCTCCGGGCTACGAAGTCAGTCTGCGTTTAACCGCCGATCCCGATATGCAAGCCCTCAACCTCCAGTACCGCCAGCTCGATCGACCAACCGATGTACTAGCTTTCGCATCTTTAGAGGTAGACTGTCCTCAGCTAGAGGAGATGCAGTCATCTGAACCCTTATACTTGGGTGATATCGTCATATCGATCGATACAGCTAACCGACAAGCCCAGCAGCAAGGACATCCCCTGAAGACCGAACTAGCTTGGCTCGCAGCCCACGGTTTTCTGCATCTTTTGGGCTGGGATCACCCGGATGAAGAAAGTCTGACTCAAATGCTCGATCAACAAGAAACATTGCTGCGGGCGATCGGTCTTGCGATCCAAACAGCATAACTGAAGTTGATGTTGATTTAAAAAATCATGTCAAGCCCAACATAACTTTCTGAAATTAAACCAAAACTTTAGTAAAAACTTAGAAAAGTTACCTAGACTTGATGAAGTTAATTTGAAAAGTTTAGCTTTCATTCATCTCTGTAAATTAAAGTTGGTTCTTTATGGCACTAGATAGACCCTCAATTTCATCACAAATCGCACAGTTTCTGCCCATGCCTCAAGACTCTTCTAGCCAGACAGTCCAGGAGCCGAAAAAAGCCTTGAAATACAACCGAGAGCTGTCCTGGAAAATCGCATCTAGCTTAGCTACGAGTTTTAGATACGCTTGGGGGGGTCTGAGTTATGCTTTTTCAACTCAGCGCAATTTTCGGATTCACACAGTTATAGGCACTTTGGCGATCGGACTCGGCCTATTTTTGCAACTGAAACCTGTAGAAATATCTGTGATCGGCGTCACCATTGGCATAGTTTTAGCAATGGAACTGTTGAATACGGCGATCGAATCGGTGGTAGACTTGACAGTCGGGCAATCTTATCACGAACTAGCCAGAATTGCCAAAGACTGCGCTGCCGGAGCAGTTCTAGTATCGGCAATGGCTGCGATCATAGTCGGTGCTGCACTTCTGCTGCCTCCTTTGTGGGCAGTCGTTCAAATTGCGATCGCCCGTCAGTAACTTATTGGGCCCAGAAAATTTTAGGTTTTAGATGACCAATTTGAGATTTTTAGTTTTATTCGTCTATATTGCAGCTATTTTTATCTTCAGCATCTATCTAAAATCTTGAAACCCTTGCTTTCAGGGAGCGAGTTAACCTAAAATCTAAAATCTAAAACCTAAAATCTAACTTAACCCGTGATTATAGTCATCGATAACTACGACAGTTTTACATACAATTTGGTACAGTATCTAGGAGAACTCGGTGCTGAGTTGCCTGTAGCCAGCGAAGTGCAAGTCTACCGCAACGACCAAATTTCCTTAGCAGAAATTCGCCGATTGCAGCCGGCAGCAGTAGTGATTTCTCCAGGGCCGGGGCGGCCGGAAGATGCGGGAGTTTCTCTGGAATTAATCAAAGAATTAGGCCCGACTCTACCAATTTTAGGCGTGTGCCTCGGACATCAAAGTATCGGTCAAGTATTCGGCGGCAAAATTGTTTCTGCACCCGTGTTGATGCACGGCAAAACTTCAGAGGTAGAACACGCAGGAGTCGGAGTTTTTCAGGGCGTGGAATCGCCGATGATTGCAACTCGCTATCACAGTTTAGTAATTGAAAAGCAGACTTGTCCAGAAGTTTTAGAAATTACGGCTTGGGTTGAAGACGGAACTATTATGGGAGTGCGACACCGGGAATATCCGCACATTGAAGGTGTACAGTTTCACCCGGAAAGTATTTTGACGACTTCGGGAAAGCAATTATTGCGAAATTTCTTAGAAAGACTTTAGTTAAATTTCTCTGAATTTGTAGGGTTCGCTCTCATACCACCTTACGGTGAGAGTAGGGTACACATTTTCGCACCTGAACCGCCTCAAAAAGGATACAAGCCCCCCACTCCTGTCGTGGTGAACCCCAAATTTTAGACTCCTGTTCGAGATTCCAGATTCAATGCTGCAAGTAAATCTAAAATCTAAAATCTAAAATCTAAAATCGACTGACTGTGTTTTGTGGTATAACAACAAACGACCAACACCCGACAACCGCAACCACAAGATGAAACGGCGACAATTAATACGTTACGCACAGACGGGTTTGCTAGCAGCTTTCTTCACTGGTTTGCCATCTGGATGGGAAAGCTATCAAGCTCAAACTGCTGATTCTTTGTCGATTCAGTGGTTGGGCCACACTTGCTTCTTGTTCGCCGGAGGCGGTGCGAGGGTGCTGGTGAATCCTTTTCGCCCCCTAGGCTGTACCGCAGGCTATCGTTCTCCTAAAGTGCCAACAGATTTGATTCTGATTAGCAGTCGGTTGCTCGATGAAGGTGCGATCGACGGATTTGCTGGCAATCCCGGCCTTTTGTACGAACCTGGGTCTTACAAGTCTAACGGGCTGCAGATTCAAGGGATTCGGACGGAAAAAGACCGTGAGGGAGGAAGGCGATTTGGGGTCAATGTGGCTTGGCTGTGGCAGCAAGCGGGCGTTAAGATTTTACACTTGGGCGGAGTTGCTGGCCCGATCGGCATTGAAGAACAAATCTTGATCGGGCGGCCCGATGTAGTGCTGATTCCCGTGGGCGGCGGGCCGAAAGCTTACACTCCGGCGGAAGCGAAGCAAACTTTGCAACTTCTTAAACCAAAGATGGTGATTCCGACACATTTCAAAACCCAAGCCGCCGATGCTGCTGCGTGCGATTTGGTGCCGCTAGATGAATTCTTGGCGCTGATGGATGGTACACCGGTGCGCCGAGTGAATAATGACACGATTTCGATCAAATCTAGTGACTTACCCCAAACTGGTTCGGTGATTGAGGTTTTGAGTTACAGATTTAGCGGTTGATGCCAGATTTCTTAGGTTGCGTTATATTAAGGAAGTTTTGTTCGATCGGGGATGCAAGAGAATTTTCTTGCTATCTTAGCCTCTGGCAACCTTGCCTTTTGTCGAGATTTGGCTAACATAACAATTCATGTTCACTGTTTTATCTCATAAGGAAATGCAAGCGCAATGAAAAATCAAAATTTACCTAGCTGGATGAAACAACTGACAGGTTTCGCAGGAATAATCGGCGCTAGCGCGTTGATTGGTTTCCCGGCTTGGGCTCACATCACCTCCAGCACCAATGTTGCTAATGCAACTCAAACTTCACAAGTTGCAGGAAACGTAAAAACCACTGCTTCACCCGCACCAATGGCTCAGGCGAAGGATATTGTCGCTATTGCATCAGGCGACGCTCAATTTGAGACGTTGACGAAGGCTTTGGGAGCTGCAGGTTTGGTGACAACTTTACAAGGAAAAGGCCCTTTCACTGTTTTTGCTCCGACTGATGCGGCATTTGCTGCTTTGCCAGAAGGAACTGTGGAGAATTTGCTCAAACCGGAAAACAAAGCCCTACTTACAAAGATCTTAACTTACCACGTTGTTCCTGGTTCGGTTGTATCTACTAGCCTGAAATCCGGCGATGTGAAAAGTGTTGAAGGCAGCTCGCTGAAGGTGGGAGTTAACGCAGGCAAAGTTACTGTCAGTGGCGCTAATGTTGTGAAAGCTGATATCAAAGCTAGCAACGGCGTTATTCACGTAATTGACAAGGTGTTGATGCCGCCTGATGGAATGTAAAAATAGCCGTTGTTGCATCAATTGATGTCAGATTCGGTTAAATGAAGGCGAAGTAAGGACATAACAATGTTGTGTCCTTATTTCTATGGCAGGCAATTCAGAATTGGTATTGATTGATAAAGCTTTAGCTAGCTGTGGGGACTGGCAAAAATGGCTGCCAACCCTTACCCCGGTAGCCAAAATCGAAGATTTCGGGATGGAGAATTTCTGCTAAAATTTCTAACGAATCAACCAATCTCGGCCCCGGTCGATTAAAGTAAGAATTGCCGTCAGTTATGTAAACTTTCCCCGTTTTTACTGCTTGCAAATTATGCCATTCTGCGTATTTAGTTATCTGCATTGCTTCGCTGCGAGTGCGGCTTAAATCAAAGCCGCAAGGCATGAAAATAATTACATCGGGATTAGCTTCTATAGCAATCCTAAATCATTATCAAGACTATGATATAATTATATGCAATACTTGCTTGTGACAATAAAAAATGAATA
>NZ_JAUBRA010000004.1:0-200949 GCF_036701555.1 Microcoleus sp. Pol10D4 | reverse complement strand
TTACAACCGTGCCTGCGGTTCTATAGCCTGCGGTCTACGGTTTGAGCGCCTGACTCTTTTAAGATACAAGGGGCGGGTTCGCCAGTATTCTCGATACTAAAAGCCAACAGTTTCATAAACCCGCCCCGCCCATACGATCGCGAATCAACGGGACATGATATGACTAGGAACTTCAGCCGATCGCCTTTTACTGCAATACATCACCAGCAGCGCAAACAGCCCGATCCCAGCCAAATACTTCAACGGATCGGGAATTGCCGGATTTGGCGAGAAAAAACCCTCGATTGTACCAGCAATTACCAGCATCGGCACAATCCCAAATAGCAATTGTGCAGCTTGAGTACCGTAAAACTTCATGGCATCAGCACGGCGATATTTGCCAGGAAAAAAAATTGCCCTGGCTATGATTAAACCAGCGCCGCCAGCTAAAAAAATCGCTGGCAATTCCAGAGAACCGTGAGGAAATACAAAAGCCCAAAAAGGGTAAGCTAAATTATGCTGAGCTACTAAACTGGCGATCGCGCCGATGATCACTCCATTAAATGCCATAATATAAACAGTGTAAAGACCGCCAACTATTCCTCCCCCAACAGCAGCAAAACATACGGATAGATTGTTAGTCATAATACCGCTAGAAGCTAAAGGTTCGACTCCCACAATTGAACCCATCCACAATTTCCCGTCATCGCGTACCGTTTTAATCAAATGTCCAGGAACTACTAGGGACAAAAACGCCGGATCTTGCCAAGCAAACCACCAAGCAATCAACGCCATTACTAAAAAAATACCCGTCGCAGTCGCCGTATAACCAAACGTCTCCTGTACCGTAGCCGGAAAACCCCAGCGACAAAACTCCACCATAGCTTCCCAATCTTGGCGGCGCGAACCTTGGTAAATTTGGGTGTAGCCACGAGAAGTTAACCTTTGCAAATCTTGTAACAAAATATTACCGACTTCATTTGTCCTCGCCCTAGCCAAATCCGCCGAAACAGAACGGTACAAACTCGCTAATTCCCTGATTTCAGACGCAGGTAAGGACTTTAGCCCCTTTTTTTCCACTTGCTGTAAAAGAGTGTTCAACCGTTTCCAGTTGGGTTCCCGCCGCGCGATCCAACGTTTAATATTCATAAAGTTTTCACTAAGTTCTATTAGATATAGCTTAAGATAGTTGTAAATTTTCCGCCTCACACAACTATACCCATCCAGTCATGCCTAAAAAAAATCTTAGTTCTTCTGGACAAACAGGCCCCTTGAGCGTCGGTAATGTGGTTAGCGCTAGTTTGCGGATTTACCGCGACCATTTTAAGTCATATTTTGGTTTGGCTTTCACAGCTTATCTGTGGTTATTAGTTCCGATTTATGGTTGGGCTAAATATTCTGCCATCTCAGGGCTCATTTCTCGTCTGGCTTACGGTGAAGTTAGGGAAAATCCTGAGACTGTCAGTGATGCTAACAGTGAGGTGAATCCTCGGATGTGGCGTTTTTTTTGGGCAGGTGTATTGACATCTCTGATTTACATTGGAGTCTACTTGGGATGTGCGATCGGGCTGTTAGTTGTGGGAGTGGGGGCTGCTACTATCTTTGGGCAAAATGGCAGAATTATTGGAGGTTTGCTGGTAGCCGTTGGGGTCATTGCTTTCTTAATTATATATATCCGAATTCTCTCTCGCTTGCTGATTGTTGAGGTGCCGCTGGCGATCGAGAACAATCAGAGTGCTAGTTCAGCAATCAGTCGCAGTTGGGAGTTAACTAAGGGGTCGGTTGGACGCATTCAGTGGATAGTTGTTGTTGCCTTTTTGGTCTCTCTTCCGGTTTACATTGTATCAAATGTACTTACCGCGATCATTCAAATTGTTTTACTTAGACTTTTCGGGCCAGAATCCAGTCTATACTTCTTATTTTATTGGATTTTGATTGTGGGACTGAGCTTTGGCTTTGGCGCACTGGTAACTCCTTTTTGGCAAGCTATTAAAGCCATTATCTACTATGACCTCCGCAGTCGCAAAGAAGGTTTGGGTTTGCAAATGCGCGATAAAAAACGAGATTCAAACAAGCCAAATACCAAAAAATGAATGCCCCAATACCAGATTGATTAAATAAATTTGGTATTTAAAAAATTCAATTTTTTTAAGAAAAAACGCCAAACTTAACGGAATTTACTCTCTCTTGAAAAGTAAGCCCACCTAATTAAACCTAAGCTCTGCCTTCTGCGTTCTTCCTTCTATCCTTTACATCCGTTACATCCCGTACATTGCTCGTTGCCGAACCTTCTTCCTTCTTCCTTCGACTTATGCCACTTTTTAATCGCTTCACTCTCCACACTCCCGAAAGTGTAGAACTCGAATTTACCTTAGCGGGAATTGGCAACCGAGCATACGCATTGCTGATAGACTATATCATTTTGGGTTTGATGATATTAGTGTTTCTATTAGGTGCGCTGATATTTAATTCAGTGTTGCTTGAGACGATCGCAAAGTTGCTAGGAAGTACCAATCGCTTAGAACTCTGGTTGATAGCAGTTCAGGCATTAATTGGTTTTTTCATTTATGTAGGTTACTTTGTATTTTTTGAAACGGTGTGGTCTGGTCAAACACCAGGCAAGCGTCGTGTCAAAATCCGAGTAATTAGGGATGACGGCCGTCCAGTCAGGCTTCAGCAATCAACACTGCGGGCTTTGATCCGGCCTTTTGACGACTTATTTTTTATAGGCGTATTTTTTATAGTGTTCAGCCAGCGGGAAAAACGTTTAGGAGATTTGGTAGCCGGCACCCTGGTAATTCAAGAAGAACAACCTCTGACAACTACTGCATTGAAAGTATCGACATCGGCTCAATCCCTGGCAAAAAAATTGCTGATGGATACCGATATCTCCCGCTTACTGCCAGAAGATTTTGCTGTAGTTCGAGAGTATTTGCAGCGGCGCGAAGCTATGATACCTAATGCCAGAAATGAATTGAGCAAACAACTGGCTACTCAGGTTAAAGAAATCATTGGTTTGGGAAAACTGCCGACAAAAGTTGATGCTAATCTCTTTTTAGAGGCTGTATATTACGCCTACCAGCAGCAAGTTGACAATTAATATCAAGCTGGGTTAATTACTTATAAATCCACGGGCATGGGGAATTAGGCATGGGGAATTGGGCATTGGGCATTAATCTGACTAAAGCAGGAATTATGCACTTACCCTCCTCTGAGTTGTCAGGGGCAACTCTACAATAAACTCACTTCCTTCGCCAACCTGACTGACGCAACTCAGCTTGCCACCGTGAGCTTGAACAATTACCTGATAGCACACTGAAAGCCCTAAACCCGTACCTTTACCCACAGGTTTAGTAGTAAAAAATGGGTCAAAAATCTTGTCTTGAATTTCCGCAGGAATGCCAGTTCCCGTGTCGCGGACAGAGATTGTTACCCAGTCCGGCTCGCTTTGCCAACTGCGAATAGTTAATTCCCCCGGTTTGCTCGTTGACTGGAGCGCATCTAAAGCATTGTCTATCAAATTATAAAATACTTGGTTGATTTGACTGGCATGACATTGGACGGGCGGCAAACTGCCGTATTGCTTGTCTATTTTGATATGGGTTTTTAGCTTATTTTGCAGCATCAAAAAACTGCTTTCTAAACCTTCATTCAAATCTACTGGTTTTAATTCAGCGTGGTCTAAACGAGAAAAATTTCGCAGCGTCATCACGATAGAGCGAATCCTCCCGCTGCCTTCCCGCATTGAATTGAGCATTTTACCAAAGTCTTCTCGAATGTAATCTAGTTCTAGTTCTTCATTGATTCTGACAATTGCTTCTGCTGCTTCCGGGCAGGCATTTCCGGCTTGTTGTAGAGCTTCGTTCAAGGCTTTAAAATATTCTTTAGCGTGAAACAAGTTAGCGTGGATGAAATTGTTGGCGTTGTTAATTTCATGAGCAATTCCCGCTACCATTTGCCCCAAACCTGACATTTTTTCGCTTTGAATCAATTGCTGCTGCGCCGATCGCAATTCTTCTAACGCTGCTTGCAATTGCTGGGTTTGAGCTTGAGATTTGACCGCAGCTTCTCGGACTTTACTGTAAAGTTCTGCTTGCTGAATGGCGATCGCCATTTGGTCGGCTAGCTGCGACAACAACTCCATTTCTTGCCGCTGCCAATTGCGGGTATCCCCACACTCGTGAGCGATCAGCAAACCCCACAGTTTACCGGGAAATTTTAAATTAGAACTTCCGGCTGTATGGAGTGAACTTTCTTCGCTTCTGGATGTAACAATCGGCACGATCAGGTTAGCTTTTACTTGCAAACTGTCTAAGAAATCAACGTGGCAAGGCTCTAAACCGGCATTGAAAATATCATTAATTGCTTTGACTCGCCCTTGCTGGTAAAGATCGGCGTAATCTCCCCGAAAACACTTATCAGCCCCCATATCTCCTAAAATTGAAGGCCAAGGAACGGTCATGTTTTCAACAACAACTTTTCCTTGCCAGTTGTCTTGAAACTGATAGATAATTACTCGATCGCACTGCAACAGTTGGCGGACTTCCCTCACCGCTGTTTCCAGGATAGTTCCCAGATCCAGGGTACTGCGAATTTGGTTGCCGATCAGCCGTAGCAGCGATTCTCGTTCGGCTTGACGCCTGGTTTTGCTATAGAGTTTGGCTTGATTGATCGCGATCGCCAATTGCGATCCTACCCCTTCTAAAAGCTGCCGTTCCCAATCAGTCCATTCCCGTTCGCGATCGCACTGATGCAAGCCAATTATGCCATTCACTTCACCTTGATAGCGAGTAGCTACTGCCAGCATTGACTTAATCTCCAAAGCTTCGGCAATTTTTCTGGTTTGTGGGTTCAATCCCGGAAAATCGACAAACTTCGTCACTGCTAGGGACTCTTGCTGAGACACGACGGCAGCCAAATGCGGGTTGTCAGTCATCGGTACTTTCATTCCCAGTTGGATCGGATAGTCCCCCGCGTTGTACTCTCCGCGCGTGACTAAAGTTTTTTCTGTATTTGATTCTTTGACTAAAATGCTCACGCGGCTGCACTGTAATGCTTGCCCCAGCAATCTGCAGGCCGATGTCAAAATTTCTTCTATGTCAAGTGTACTGCGAATTTCGTTATTAATTTGGTTCAGCAAGTTTGATAACTGAACTTGCTGCTGCATCTGCACGATTAGGGCTTTTTGTTGGTCTATTTCCGGCAGCGAAAGACTTTCTTCTTGCATCCAGTTTTCAGATTCAGGCAACCGCGAAGTTACTCTGTGCCAGGGGTTTTCGTGTTCTTGTATTTTTAAAGACATATTTACTTAGCAGTTGTACAGTATTCTGATTGAGTCTGGTTTTATAAACCTGTGCTTACCCCGCCAACAGCCCCATTGCAGCTACCAGGACTTTTGGAATATCTTAAGACATTATAAAGGATGCAGCATGAGCAAAGCAATTATTTGCTTTACAAATATTTATATTTAGCAAGTATGCGCTCTGCCGCCCACAATACTAATTGGTGCGCTGCATGGAACTTGGTCAGATGTCAAATAGAGTTAACCGCCCGGTTAAGCGTAAAATTAATCTAAAATCTATCTTTAGTTCAATGTTTGCGCCGACTCGATCAACATGGAAAATTCAATTCCTGACAATTTTAGTTCGCCAGCAAGCACCGATAACATTACGTCTGGATTGACAGGTAAAGCCCAGATTAAAATAGCTTTGGCGATCGGCAATTCCCGACTGCACTGGGGATTATTTGTGGGGAAAACTCTGAAGAAAACATGGGATACAGAGCATCTCAATGCTGATACTGTTTCCTCGCTCTCGGAGCAGGAAAAAGCCGAATATTTGGTGCAAATAGTAATGAGGTCGATCGAGGAAATATCTGCTCAAAATCTCCTTTGTCTTCCTGCTACTCCCGCTTTTTCTAATCCTCACACACTTTCTTTCGTGCCACTGCCTCTAATTTTGGCTTCAGTTGTTCCCCAGCAAACAGGAATTTGGCAGAGTTATCCAGATGTCCGAATTATTACTTTAGACCAGTTGCCGATCGGGGGACTCTATCCTACCCTGGGAATTGACAGAGCTTTGGCTGTACTGGGCGCTGGCAACCAATTGGGTTGGCCAGTTTTACTTATAGATGCTGGTACAGCTTTAACATTTACTGGGGCTGATGTCAATAGGTATTTAGTTGGGGGGGCAATCTTACCAGGTTTGGGTTTGCAGTTATCGTCGCTAGGTAAAAAAACCGCTGCATTACCTTTAATCACTTTACCACAAAATCTGCCGCACCGCTGGGCGAAAGACACTGCTGGGGCAATTCAAAGCGGAGTTGTGTATGCGACGGTGGCAGGAGTTAGGGATTTTATTGAAGATTGGCGGGGTTTGTTTCCTGATAGCAAAATTGCGGTCACGGGGGGCGATCGCACTATGCTTTTAAAATACCTCACTGCAGCCTTTCCTGATACAGCCGCAGGCTTAATTGACGCACCAGAGGCTATTTTTTGGGGAATTAGCCTGTTAACAGTTGACTGTTGACTGTTGACTGTTGTCAGTTGATCAATTCGCAATTCCCAATTCACCTAGCAAACTCGCGAATATAGTTAGCAACAACATCCGGGACTTCCTGCGGCAAATTGCTTTCCCCCGGACTGACTAATTGTAGTTCGGCATTAGGAGCCAGAGCAGCATAGGATTGACACAAAGACGAAGCTGCGGGAGTATCTTCAGAACCTTGCAACAGCAAAACAGGCGCTTTCAGCAAAGGCAAATTCTCCTCAACTAATTCCGCTGTAATTTCAGCCCGCCGCCGCCCGAACAGCAACTGCACGGCAACTGGGGACTGCATCAACTGCTGTCTGAACTTTAGCAATCCGTCAATCTTTTTTTGGCTACCCAGCAACTTAGCAATTGGATAGATCGATCGTAGCCACCACAAAGCCAGCGGAGGTTGGCCCATTAGCCAGCTAGCCGTCTGCCACCGCCCCCGCCGGTTGCCAACCTTGACGCCTTCTGGGGCCAACAACACCAAACCCTGAACTCGATCGGGATATTTGATAGCGTAGCTGGTAGCCACCCAGCCACCCACAGAGTGAGCGATTAAATAAACCTGTCGCAACTTCAAAGTATCAAGGTATTGGGCGAGACATTCTACTTCCAGGTCGATCGAATAATGAAGATTCGGGCGTTCCGAGTCCCCAAACCCCAGCAAATCCGGTGCGAAGCAGTGGTAGTAGGGGCTCAAATGTTCGATCGTCCTTAGCCACTGACTGCTGTCGTGCCAAGAACCGTGCACAAATACTAAATTCGGGCCTTGACCGACTTCGTGCCAGAAGATTTGCCCTACAGAGAGTTTGACCCGAGAATTACGTAGCGGTGAGTACATCCGGTTAAATATTTAGTAATAAAAAGATGATTAATTTAATGTTCAGAGTTTGTGAATAAAAGTAGGAAAACAGTGAAAATTAATTCCACATTTATATACAGAAAATTTTTGACGGCGAGGTAATTTCCGACTTTGATCGAATTTGGATGCCCCGCCGATTTACGCCAAAGTTGTTAGGCCTTGAAAATAGTCCTGTAAGTGTTGGTTGTTATCGTGGCTCAGCGCGCCCTCCGGCAGCGATGCGGGCAAAAAAGCCTCAACCTCGCTGACTTCAAGCGTATCCTGAACTTGCATTTTTCCCTCTACCTCTGCTGCCACCACGATACAAATCGAGTGCAGGCGAGGATCTCGATCGGCAGCCGAATAAACACCCACCAAGCGACGGATTTTAACTAAATCGAGTCCTGTTTCCTCCGCTAATTCCCGGCGCACAGTTGTGGGAATATCCTCTCCCCAATCCACCATACCTCCCGGCAGTGCCCAGCGACCGTTGTCGCGGCGGCGAATTAACACAATTCGCCCGTCAGGCAATAGGGGAATCACCGCAGTACCAGTGACGGGATGTCGAAAAATCAGTCCCAGCACAGTTTGTACAATTTGCCACAATCGACGCATAAACTCAAAAGCTTGTTTAGGGGAAAGTAATTTCAGGTTTCTTAGCTGGCAGCTCAAAAGTCTTAATTTTTAATTTTTCATTCAGGCGAGAGGTCTGGCAAGTCTGCTAATATCTCGGCTGCGTGAGTTTCTGGTTTGACTTTCCGATAAACCTTTTCAATCCTACCATCAGGGTCGATCGCGAAAGTCGATCGAGTAATTCCCATAAATTCTTTTCCCATAAATTTTTTGAGTCCGTAACAGCCGTAGGCGCTAGCAACTTCGGCGTTTGAGTCGCACAGCAAGGGAAAAGGCAGTTGATATTTAGCTGCAAACTTGGCGTGGGCCCCGGCCCCGTCTGTACTGACGCCGAGGACTACTATATTGCGCGACTGGTACTGTAAGTAAATGTCGCGAAAGCCGCAAGCTTCTTTGGTACAGCCTGGGGTATTGTCCCGAGGGTAAAAGTAAAGTACAACTCGCCGCCCTCGAAAATCTGCAAGGCTGACGAAATTGCCTTGCGCGTCGGGCAGGCTGAAGACAGGTGCTACGTCACCGGGATTTATAGTCATTTGTCGTATTTTGTCAAGAGTTTATAGAAATCTTCTGCAAGATTGACAACATTGCGTCCCATCGCACCCAGATTCCCAGCGACTTGAATCCCCGTGTTCTTTTTTCTGGGTCTTGTACCGGGTGTGCTATGATCGTCATCGGTCTAAAATTGAGTATAACTAGCCAACGTAAAAACTTAACTGGATTAGTTGAGTGCGTAGTCTCACCTAACGGTGTTACGGTTTAGCTAGGCAGACAGGAATCCCCACACTGTACCGATCAAAGGTTAGTGCGGGATAAAAGGCTCGTCAGACTCCTGATTCCACCCGTTCATAATCTCATAAGCATAGCTTTGAGCCGTGGAGGGGTGGACAACGAGACGAACCAATTCCTTTTTATAATATAAGTGGGGCTGGACGTGTTCCTCACTTTAAAACGCCGTAGAGGGAAACGATTGGAGTACCTTGAAGGAAGTTCTCGATCTCCTTAACAGGACTCAGAAGCCTAAACCATATCGCTTGCGATTGTTGTGGGAGCGTCACGAAAGCTAAATTTGAACAAAACGTAGCTACAGAAAGAGAACTGATCGAGTACGGTAGGGCATACCGGAATTTACGCTTGGGGAGAAGGCACCTATATTTTGGCTGGAGAAATCCTGTCACAAGCAAGTGACTTCGCTGAACCAAGAATCTCAGTCACCAAGAGTGCACAGAGTGTCAAACTTTAAGAATCCCCGTGCGTGAAAGCCCGGGGACTGTCAATGTTTATTAGTGAGGTCAGAATGGCTAAGCGCCGCAATCTCAAGAAAGAAAAGGCACAACGAAATCAAGCATACGCTCGCAAGTTTCGCAAGCGGAGAAATCAAGATATGTTCTCCAACAAGAGAAGACGATTTGACGGCGGTAACGGCGGTGGCATGGGCGCCATGAGCGGTGGCGGCAGAGACAAAGACATGGCTGCTGCTGAAGATTAATTGAGTCAGGCTATCTGCCGAACTTAGAACCAGAGTGGAAAACACGATCGTTCTAAGGAAAGATAGCCAGCGGGAATTTGTCCAATAATTCAACGATGTTTAGGCGATCCGATCGCGCGCAGCGATAAGTGATTTTCTCACTTGTTCAAACCCGGTACCCCCGTAACTATTGCGAGCCGCCACCACTTGCTGAGGTGCGATCGCGCTGTAAATGTCTGTCTCAAAGGCTGGGTGCAAGTCTTTCCACTCCTCAAGTGTCAAATCTTTGAGGAGTTTGCCCCCCGAAAGGCAAGTTTTGACGACTTTGCCGACAAGGTTGTAAGCTTCCCGGAAGGGAACGCCTTTGGCGGCCAAGTAGTCGGCTACGTCTGTAGCATTAGAAAAGTCTTCCGTAACAGCCGCGGCGAGGATCTCGCCATTAAACTCGATTCCTTCGCGCAACAAAATGGTCATTGCTTCTAAGCAACCCTGTACCGTTCTTACGGTATCAAACAAAGCCTCTTTATCTTCTTGTAAATCTTTGTTGTAGGCCAAAGGAAGTCCCTTCACTACTACCAACAAGGCTTGCAAGTTACCGAACACCCGCCCCGCTTTGCCCCGCACCAACTCCGGCACGTCGGGATTTTTTTTCTGGGGCATGATGCTAGAACCAGTAGCGCAGCTATCTTTGAGCGTAATAAATCCAAATTCGTGAGAAGACCACAAAATCATTTCTTCTGACAAGCGGCTCAGGTGTACCATAATCAAGCTGGCTGCAGCGAGAAATTCTATGGCGAAATCTCGATCGCTCACTCCATCTAAGCTATTAGCATAAACCTTGTCAAAATGCAATAGTTCTGCCGTATAATGTCGGTCAATTGGGAAAGTCGTCCCCGCCAGCGCGCCACAACCCAAAGGCGAAACATTCACCCGCTTGCAGATATCGCCGAGACGTTCCCAATCGCGATCGCTCATTTCAAAATAAGCTAAAAGGTAATGAGCCAAACTGATCGGCTGGGCGCGCTGCAAATGAGTGTAACCGGGGATTAAAGTTTCTACATTACGATCGGCAATATCGAGCAAAACCCCTTGAAATTCCCGTAATTGCTCGCGAATTTCGGCGATGCGATCGCGCAAATACAAGCGAGTATCAGTGCCGGCTTGATCGTTGCGAGATCGGGCGGTGTGCAACTTTTTCCCAACATCCCCCACGATATCCGTCAGCCGCTTCTCTACAGCGAAGTGAACGTCTTCTGCATCAACTCCCGGAACAAAAAGTCCTTGGCGGTATTCCCGGCGGATCTGTTCCAAACCATTGACTAACTGTTCGCCTTCTGCTGCGGAAATAATCCCCGTTTTGGCCAGCATTTTAGCGTGAGCGACAGAACCAGTCAAGTCATACTCAATCAATTCAATATCGAAGCCAATACTAGCATTGAATCGGGCGATCGCCGGGTGCAGCGCCGATTCAAATCTTTGACTCCAAGTTTTTTGTTGTGTTGTCATTGCTCAAGCTAAAACTAGATTATATCTCTGTTGCAGAAGTCTATAAAAACCGATTTGTAGCAAAGACTTTAGTCTTTCCTCCGGTTTGTAGTCAGCACTTTAGTCCTCCATCCCAAATTCTGTAATAAAAAACTCAAGTCCTGACTAACAACTTTTTATACATCTTTTGACCAGAAAAAACTGAAGTCTTGACTACAAAATTGTGAAACTTTTGCTGCATCACAAAGAAGTGAAGTTTGGGCTACAAACCTTTCAAATCCGTTACCGATACCTTCTTCGACAATAACTCTAACGAAAAATGCCTTTAAAGAACCAGCCCACAAAAATACCTATAAAAAAAGCTCCTATTTGACCAGTCGAAACAAAATTGTTCCAAGCTTTCTGGAAATTCGTAAAAATTTCGTAACTTTGAGCCAAAAACACCGTCGAACTCAAATGAGATTTCAAAACTAACACGTGAGCGATATCGTTCCAATTAATCGAACTGGTTAATCCAGCAGTAATTTCCGGCATTAAATTAACTATCATGGTGATTTTCTCCTGCTAAAGGTGTTACCCTAAGTACAACCAGTGTCATGTCATCTTCGTTACGATTGCCGATGCCAATAAACTGGTGAACGCGATCAAACAAATAATCCAAAATTTCTTCAGACTGCTGGTAATTTTGACAGGCCCACTGAAAAGCCGAGGTCAAATTATCCTCATCAAAGCGATCGCCCCTTTGATTAGAAGCATCGGTAAATCCGTCTGTGTAATAAATAATAGTATCTCCTGGCTGCAATTGCACTTGAGCTTCTTGGTAATGCGAATCAGCATCCAGGCCAATTAACATTCCCTCCAAAGTATCGAGCTGAAGAATCGTATTAGTTGCAGCTTGCCACAGCAAAGGCGGGTGGTGAGCAGCATTGCTGTAAGACAAAACGCGAGTTTTCGGGTCATACTCCGAATAAAACAGAGTCACAAAACGGTGGGAATTTTCCAAATCCGCGTGCATAACCCGGTTTAAATGTTGCAAAATTCTCGACGGCGAGTGGCGGTTCAAAACCTCCGCCCGCAGCATACCCCGTGTCATCGTCATCAACAGGCCAGCCGGTACTCCTTTGCCCATCACGTCGCCGATCACAATGCTCCAGCGGCCCTTGTCGATTTTGGACTTGAGATTTTTAATTAGGGATGGGGGGTGTTCCCCCTCATTTTCCTTGCCGATCGGGTCATAGTCAGCGGGAATAAAATCATAATAATCTCCGCCGACTCTGCTAGCAGTTTGGCAGCGGGCGGCCACGTCAAGGCCGGGAATTTTCGGACAACTACGGGGTTGCAGCCGCAATTGAATTTCCGCCCCGATTTCTAACTCTCTGTCTAAGCGGTCTTTTTCCGCCAACTTAACAGTAAGTTCGTCTTTGCAAATAGCCACAGCGGTTTGATCCGCCACCAACCGAACTAATTTCTGTCTGCTGGGAGTCCAGAGATATTGCGGATCACTGCTAAAAACATAAAGCCGTCCGCGTTCCAAATTGTTGACTAAAATTGGCGCCCCAAACAAATGAACATCCGGGCCCAAATAACGACCGACTTGCAAGTCTAGACTAGAAGTTTGCCCAGAGGTTTCCGAAAACGTTCCAGCAGTAGCGCCCACACCTGCTGTAGCTTGCCTGGTGGCTATTTCCAGCGCTTTTCGCATATCTTGGCACTGCCGTCCTTCCTGACAATGCAACTGCTGGAACCTGACTTGACCGTTGGGTTTGAACAGCACTAAAGCTCCCCCATCGGCGTCCGTAACGCGAGTCGCCACCAAAGGCACCAACTCCAAAAATTGGTTGAGATTGTTAAAACTTCGCAGGGCAAATCCCAGCGAACCCAACATATCTTGAACGTTGTGCTGATATCGGTGCAAACGCGCCACCAGTTCTTTGAGGGCAAATACTGGCGTCGCGTCGGTGGAATTGCGACCCGAAGGGCGGTCAGCAGGTTGAGGTGAGGGACGAGGCAAAGGCACAGCAGTCATTGTAAATTTGTGATTTTCGATCTTAGACGGAGGAGGAATGATTGAGGACTTACGGGCCACTTGAACAGAAACCCGTTTTTTTTTCGAGCAAGCAGTTTGGTTTGATCAAGTAAGTTGGGTACTAGGACATTGGTATCAACTGAAGTCTGAAATTCTTAAGCAATCTCGTTTATAGCTGAGTCTATATCCCCTAAATCCACGTCGCTTGCTTTACTTGGGGGGCCCCAAGACCGCAGCGGCTTCCCTTAAGAAGGGGGACTTTAACCAGTTGCTGTCGCCCTTCTTAAAGGGAGGGTCAATCGATTTTAGATTTTAGAGGCGACCCCACGGATAAATGCGGGGGCTTGAGGATTTTCGATTTTCGATTTTGGATTGATTCCACGGATAAATCACGTGGCGGGTACCATCAAGAAATTCGTGGTAAGGGGGATCGGGAAGAATATGCAATCAGACAGCAGACTGATACTAAATTTGACACACTACTGGCGCTTTGAACGCAACCCAGCAAGAACAGGGGGAAGGTATTGTTTCTAGGTATTTAGTTTTACTCGCCGCCCGTGGTGGCGCAAGTCCTGCGATGGTAGTTTGAGGTTAACGATTTGAGATTTTGAAACTCTGTATCCGCCTCCAAAAATCGGGGCGGCTGGCAGATACCTCATCAATCTAAAATCTAAAATCTAAAATCTAAAATCGAGTAGGGCTTCCACAAATTCGTAACTAGAAAACGGGCGCAAGTCTTCGATGCTTTCCCCGACTCCAATAAAGCGGATTGGCAGACCAAGCTGCTGCACTACTGCTAGGGCAACACCACCTTTAGCAGAACCGTCAAGTTTTGTCAATACTACTCCACTTAATTTGGCCGATTCTGCGAACACTTCTGCCTGTCGCAAACCATTTTGACCCAGTGTGGCATCCAAGACCAGTAGAGATTCTACGGTAGCGCCTGGGGCTTTCTTGTCTACAATGCGACGGATTTTACTTAATTCGTCCATCAGATTTTTTTTGTTTTGCAGGCGGCCTGCGGTGTCTACGATCAGCAGTTCTGTGCCGCGGGCGCTGGCAGCGGCGATCGCATCAAACACGACAGCAGCCGGATCGGTATTTTTCCCTGGGTTGGCAATAATTTCGACGCCGCTGCGGGAACCCCAAACTTTCACTTGTTCGACGGCGGCGGCGCGGAAAGTGTCGGCGGCAGCAATCAGGGTTTTGTAGCCGGATTTTTGGGCAATGTGGGCAAGTTTGCCGATCGTCGTAGTTTTGCCCGCACCGTTGACTCCTACAATTAGCCAGATATTAAAAGTGTCTTTTTCCGGGGCAAATGTCAGGCTGTAGGCGGGATTACCGGCGGCGGTTTCGGCACAGGGAGCGTCCAGAATGTCGCGCAGGATGGTTTTCAGGTAGGCTAGAGCCTGTTCTGGCGGCAGCACTTCTTGTTTGAGTCTTTCTTGGAGGCGACTGATAATGATGTCGGTGGCTGCGACTCCGACATCGGCTTGCAGGAGCAAAGTCTCAATTTCCGCTACCGCGTCTTGATTGAGCGGGCCTTGACCAACGATCGCCTTGAGTCGATTAATTAAGCTGCGGCGAGTTCTTTCTAAGCCTTTCCGCAGTTTTTGCAGCCAAGTGATTTCTTCAACGGATACTTGGTCTGGGCGGCGGCCTTGACTGGCTAAGATTTCTGAGGACCACAGGAAGCCTTCGTCAAAGGCGAAACCGGGAATTTCTTCGATAATTGCCGCTCTCTCGGCGGCGGCTGCAATTACTTCTGGTTCTTCAAGGGCTGTTTCTTTGAGGCGTTCGATGCGCTCCATGCGATCGGCCTGAGCTCTGGCCCAAAACGGCAGGGCTTCCGCTGATTCGCCCTCCGATACGAGTGATTCGGTTTCTACAACCTCCGTTGCAGGTTCGGCAATTTCTATATTTTCTGCTGTAACTTCTAATTTTTGAGCAATAGGTGCAATGTCGATCGCCCCGGCTGTGGGTTGCAGAGTTTCTGGAATTTCTGCTGGGTTGGCTGCATCGAGTTCCATCGCCTCGGTTGCTTCAAGTCCGGCGGGTTCTGCAACTTCTGGAACTTCTGCAACAGTTGGTGCTGTGGGTGCTGGTTCAAGTTCGATCGGCTCGGTTGCTTCAATAGTCGCCGGTTCTGCAACTTCTGCAACCGTCGCGATTTCTGCTTCGGCTGCTGGAACATCCGGCGCTGCTGTCTCGGAAACTTCTGTTTCTGGTTTTTGCTGTTTTTGAATATTTTTGTAAGCAGCTTTTGCCCAGTTGAGATAATCTTCGGCTACAGCGGGAGAGTCTTGCTCTGTTGCATCTGTTTGAGGCTCAACCGGTGCGGATTTTGCCGACTCATCTTGCTGCTGTTCGGGGGTTGCCTCTGTTTCTGAAGATTTGCTTTCGCTGTACTGGCGACGAAACCAATTAAATACCATAGTTGATGGGGAATAGAGAATAGTTATTAGTCATTAGTCCTCAGTCCCTAGTGTAGAGCCGATTGAGGATTGGCAATCACTAATGACCAATGACTGCTGACTAAGGACTACTGACTAAGAACTAGGGACTAACAACTTCTGCGTTGATTTTATCGACTACTCGGCGCAGGACTCCGTTGATGAAGCGATGTCCTTCGTCGCCACTGTAGCGTTTTGCCAGTTGGACGGCTTCGTTGACGCTGACTTGTTCGGGTAAGCCTAGATATAGCATTTCGGCGATCGCGATTCTCATGATATCTCGATCGATCCGGGGCAACCGTTCTATTTGCCAGTCTACAAGGGATTCCGAGAGCAATTCATCAATTTGAACACGGTTGGCGCTGACTTTCGTCAGAATTTGCAAAGCATAGGTGCGGACATCTTGCTGGTTGGCTAGCTGGATTAGTTCTGGAAACTCCATTGCTGAACCGAGACGGTTGATGGCGGTTTGGGTGAGTTCGACTGCTTCCCGTACCATTGTTCTAGCACTTTGTATATCGGCGGCACGGATTTCGCTAGCAAGCAGTTTGTCGCTACTCCGCTGCACTTCGGATGCTGCTGCTTCTAGGGATTCTTGAACTTCTGCTGTCAGGGTACGGATGGCGGCGAGGAGAACATCTTGCAGTTTCTTGGCTTCTAAGAGTTCTGGATTCGTCGGCAGTTGGCTGATGCCGAGGAGTGCGAGTTCGCGTGCTGTTTCGCGGGCTTTTTTCATAGTTTTTAGATAGGGATTGAGAATTTAGGAAGTTTTTCGATCGCGCGCGGACTTGAACTTTAGCAGAAAACTCGACTAAAAGCGGTACAAGACAAGCCGTCTGACTCGCCAGCGGCGGGTAGTTTACTGATACTTGGCTGTCAAACCCAAGATTGATGCTCGAAACCGGGTTTCTGAGTTTAGGCTTTCTTGGTTTCGGCTGGTTTTGTCGAAATATTATCTGCTATGGGGAAAGTTTACACGGCCTTACGGGCCACTAAAGATGTCTTGGTTTAGTCTTCTTCGACTGGGACAGCCTGGTATCTTGATTCGGATACCAAGGGTTCGAGTGTTTTGCCCTTAATGTTTTCGGGGGTTACTGGAACTGAGTTGCTGGGGTTGACGATGCCGCCAGAGATGATGACTTTAAAGGCATCTTCGATCGACATTGACAAATTGACTAAATCTGCCTCCGGGACTATAGCGTACCATCCGGTGGTGGGGTTGGGAGTGGTGGGGATGAAAATGCCGATCGGGGTTTCGCCGGAAAGGTGAGGCGGAATATCGTTATTCTCGATCGTACCGGTCACAAATGCTAAAGTCCAGATTCCCCGCCGGGGATATTCCACTAACACCACGCGGCGAAATTTGTCGTTTGATTTGAGGAGGGTTCCCAGCAGTTGTTTGAGGGTTTTGTAAACCGAACCGGCTAGGGGAATTGCCTGCAACACCCGTTCGCCAAAATCTAGCAGCCACTTGCCGAAAATGTTGCGGGCCATTAAACCGATGACTAAGATGCTCAGCAGGGGTACAGCCAGCCCTACTAAAAGATTTAACAGATTCACCAAAATCGGGTGGAGTCCGTCAAAAGGGTTGATCTGCTTGGGAATTTTGGTGAGAAAATTGATCACCCAACTGGCGACGGTAATTGTCAGCCAGATGGTGGTAGCTAAGGGTATCACTACCAATAGTCCTGCGATCAGGTCGTTTTTTAAGTCTTGTTTGATGCGTTGGAGCACGGCGGGTCAAATCTCCTCGTAACTGGTTCCCAATAACCTGAATAAAGCTGAGACTAAAGCAACTGCACGGGCTTTACTGGATGTCACCATAGACGATCGTCTTCAATTCTGCTAAACCCTACCCTTTCTGAGGGGGAAGAGTTAGGGATCGCCGGTGCTGTACCTTTATTTTAAAGAATTATTGCAAGTTGGCGCTTGATTTTAATATATGCGGGCTGTGCAGCAGCTCACCGTATTGTATATTTTAAGACATTTTGGGTCGGTTCAATCAATAAGCCGATCGGTCAGAGGCAGCCTGGGAGTCCAAGTCAAGCGAGTCCAGAGAAAATTTTCTGGGATTGGTATGGGGAATTAATTGGTCGATCGAGCTTTCTCAGATTTTCGGCGGGGTGGCAGTTCGTTTTACCGAATTCAGGGGAATCTCTGCAGGTTGAGTGCAGTGTGTCTGCAACATTATATCTTTGGATAGATGCAATATAACGAGCTGCTACTATAATAACTGTGATTTTTCAGGGGCGAGTGCGATAAACAAGGCAACAGTTACCTACCATGAAACACTTGCATGGTAGGCAAATTCGGCAAAAAGTAAAGCAGACAGACCAGCAACTTTGACTTTTTTTGACAGGATTGATCCATATTCAGGAAATAAGGGCAGAATTCAAGCGAATTCGAGCTTGAGAGGAGCGGCAAAGCAATATAGAATTAACTCGGGCATCACTACAAAAAAAATAATCTGCCAAACGAGGTAGCAGTAGTTAGGAGCAAGCGAGATAAATTACTACATAGCTAGTTGTTTCTAGCCAGAAGCGCGAAACTATTTGTTCAACAGGGTATAGCTAAACTGCTGCATACAAGCAAGACTCCAGCGGTACCGATTCCTGGAAAACCGACGAAAGTTAAGGAAAAATAAGCGTACTAGCCAATCAAGTCAGAGCGGGGGTTCACCCCGCGGCAAGAAGCAATAGACTTGATTAGAAGTTAGGATTGAGATATGAATGCTCAACTCATGAAACCAATTGGTTTTTACATTTTTTTATGCCATTCAAAACCCAAAACTTTTTTGGGCTTGACTTAAAGCCACAGCCCGCTCAAATTTTGTGTCCGATAATTAATATTTAAGAAAAAGGAATTTTTGTGAAAACGCTCAGTATCCTCTTAGTAGAAGACAGTCCCCTAGATGCCGAACTGATTGAGGCATATCTAATGGATGGCGGGCTCCAATTTTCTCTGGTGTGTGTGGAAACTCGAGAAGACTTTGCCACGGCGCTGGAAAAACAACGTTTTGACATTATTTTGGCAGATTATATGCTGCCTTGTTTTAACGGGATAGCTGCATTGGAAATTGCCCACATTACTTGTCCGGGAGTGCCGTTTATTTTTGTTTCGGCTACTTTGGGCGAGGAAGTGGCAATCGAAACTTTGAAAAGAGGGGCTACTGATTATGTTCTCAAACGCCGTTTGATACGCCTGGTGCCGTCGATTGAGCGGGCCCTGCGGGAAGTTCAAGAACGGAACGAGCGCAAGCAAGCCGAAGCACAGCAGCAGGAGAGTGAAGCTCGATTTCGGATCATGGCAGATACCGCGCCGGTAATGATTTGGATGTCGGATACTGACCAACTTGGCGATTACTTTAATAAAGTTTGGCTGGAGTTTACCGGTAGAACTTTGGCGCAAGAAATGGGCATGGGTTGGATGGAAAACTTGCACCCAGATGACTTACCAGAATGTCTGGATATTTACCAAAAAGCCTTCGACGCTGGCAGTGAGTATCGGCACGAATGCCGCCTGAGACGCTATGACGGGGAATACCGCTGGGTTTTGGGTACAGGCGTACCCCGGTACAGGCCCGATCGCACTTTTGCAGGTTACATCGGTTCTTACATCGATATTAGCGATCGAAAACAGGCAGAACAAGAACGCGGGGCAGCTTTGTCCCGCGAACAAGCAGCGAGGTTGCAAGCAGAAGAAACAGCTAAAGCGCTGCAATCGGCAAACTATAAAATTACTAACATTCTCGAAAGCATTACCGATGCTTTTATCGCTGTTGATTTAAATTGGAACTATACCTATGTCAACCATCAAGCTATTGAACTGTTAGGCAGACCAAAAGCAGAACTGATTGGTAAAAATTTTTGGGATATATTTCCCTGGGCTGTCGATTTACAGTTTTACAAAATGGCGAGCAAAGCATTAGCAGAAAAGGTAACGGTCGAGTATGAAGAATTCGTACCGTTATGGAATAAGTGGTTGAAGATGCGTTTTTATCCTTCCGATTCTGGTTTGTCGGGTTACATCCAAGACATTACCGAGCGCAAGCAAACAGAAGCTGCACTCCAAGCTAGCGAAGAAAAGCTGAGAATGTTAGCCGAAGCTAACTTGATGGGAATTATCTTCGGGGATGTGAACGGCGGTATCATCGAGGCCAACGATGAATTTTTGCGGATAGTTGGTTACACGCGGGAACAGTTGCAGCGCGGGGAATTAAACTGGATTGACATCACGCCGCCGGAGTACCAGTCTCTCGACAAGAAGGGGATGGCAGAGGCACAAGCAACGGGGGCTTGCACTCCCTACGAAAAGGAATTCTGGAGGAGAGACGGTAGCCGGATTCCGGTGTTGATCGGATATGTTTTGCTGGCCCAAAAGCGGCAAGAATCTGTCGCTTTTATTCTCGATTTAACGGTTGGCAAGCAGTTGGAAAGAGAACTGCACGATCGAGCCCAGGAATTGGCGCGGGCGAACCGGATTAAAGACGAGTTTCTAGGAACTTTGTCCCACGAATTGCGGACGCCGCTGAATGCGATGCTGGGATGGGCGCAACTGCTGCGAAACCGCAAGTTTGACGAAAAAACGACTGTTAGGGCTCTGGAAACGATCGACCGCAATACACGTTCGCTGGCAACTCTAATCGAGGATTTGCTGGACGTGTCGCAGATTATTACCGGAAAACTGTCGCTGAATTTGCGGTGGGTGGATGTGATTTCTACTGTTGAGGCTGCGATCGATACTCTAGCGCCCGCGATTGCCGCCAAAAATATTGAAATGGTGACGGATTTCGACCCCAGTACCGGGCGGATTTTTGCCGATTCCGGTCGCTTGCAGCAGGTAGCGTGGAATTTGCTGTCGAATGCAATTAAGTTCACTCCTGATGGCGGACAGGTGAGGGTGGCGGTGCGAAAGATGGAGAGGACTTTTGCCGATGACGAATCCGCTTGCTGTAAAAATTTGTCGCCCGCTAGTATCGAAATTGAGGTTAGTGACACGGGACAAGGGATTTCAAAAGAGTTTTTGCCGCACGTTTTCGAGCGGTTCAGCCAAGCTGACAGCTCTACAAGGCGATCGTACAACGGATTGGGTTTGGGCTTGGCCCTAGTGCGGCATTTTGTGGAAATGCACGGGGGGACGGTGCAAGCCGAATCTGCCGGGAAGGGAGAAGGCTCGAGGTTTTTAGTGAAATTGCCAATTCAACAGCTTCATTGCGACGGCGGATTTTCTGTTGCCCCACTCGGTGAGGTTGCGATTCCTCAAAGCAAGGCGCGAGCCCCTGTAAAGGAGTCTTTTGTCAGCACCAATCTTTCTGGAGTGCGGGTATTGGTGGTCGATATCGACGCGGATTCCCTGGATTTTGCCTGTACCGTGCTCGAAGATTGCGGGGCCCAGGTGGAGACTGCTAGCTCTGGAAAGGATGCCCTGGAGGCGATTGAAAGGCTGAATCCGAATGTGTTGGCGATCGATATTGGCCTGCTGGCCCTTGATGGAGAAGCTTTGCTGCAACAAGTGCGATCAGGGATAATGGACAAGGAAATTCCGGCGTTGGCGTTCACGGCGGTTGGTAGGGTAGAGGAACGGATACGGGCACTGCAGCAAGGTTTTCAAATTTACGTGCCCAAGCCGATCGAGCCTGCTGAGTTGGTGGCGGTGGTGGCAAGTTTGGCGGCGCGCTCAAAGATTTTAGAGGTTAGATTTTAGATTGACTCTGCGATGACGGAAAAACGAGACGCAAGCCCCGGGCTACCGACACGGGGATAAGTCGGCAGCGGTTTCAACCGCCTTCAATTCTTGGTATAATTCAAGCAGCAAGTAAGAATAACCGTCTACGCGAGGAATCATCCTAGTACGGAGAAATCCCGGCAACGGAGACATCCGCCTTTGATGCGGAATACTTAAAGGGCAAATAATGGCAGGGTGAGGAGCGTACCTATCTGGCGCAAGTGATGGACTCAGAAAGCGAAAACAACTTAAAAGTAACGGCAATTCTAGCACCTCTGGTACTGGTGTTATTTTGAGCCTCTAGAGGGACTTTTGCCTGTTCCTTCCAAGTTGGACTTGGAGAATCCCCCGGTTTCAACCGTGGGGAGTGTCAAGGATGTCGTAACTACAGATCAATTTTCTTGCATTCGAGCGATCGGACAATTCTTAGGACTCAGGCCAACTGGCCGATTAAACAAAAATATGTAGTTGCGCTTGTGCGCTATTCGCTTAGGAAAGAGCGTACAAGCGCAACGAGATACTTAAAATTTAAGCTTTACTTTGTGAGAGTTGCCCTTAGTCCTAATCCTGCCGAAAAACTTTTTTTAGTATTAATAAGACTTAGAGCTAATTTGTCAAGCCCCAAAAGTTATAAATTTAATTTAGATCACAGTATGTAGTTTTTGATACTGATAGCAGTTTCTAAAAGGAATGCAACTGTAGACAAGTTCCAAACCCCTATCATCATCAGTATTACAATTTCTCAAATCTCAAATCTAAAACCTAAAATCTAAAATTGTATGAGGTTCAGGGACGATCGCCCTTAACAGTCTCTCCTCAAATATCAAGTTCAGTAATTAGCTGCTTCATTAAGCATGACTCTTATCTACAATTAACCTAATTTGTCATACCCCAAAAGTTATAGATTTAATTTAAGTCAAAGTTTTAGCTTTTGATCAGAGGTGCAGGGACGATCGCCCCTAACACTATTTCCTCACATATCAAGTTCAGCAACGAGATACTTCATTAGAAAAATATTGGACCGGCGTAAATGCTTCTAACAGGTCTCTATTGCTTGCCGTGCAAGGATTTTTGGGTTTTTGGATGTGGACTGGTCGCCCGGTTCCCACTATCGACGGCTAGATACCAATTGCACCCGGCCGGCATCCATTTCATCCATTAATAACTCTAAAGCCTCATAATCAATATCGGAGATGTACCCCAAACGGGTGAGCTCGTAGTTGATTTCGTTTTCAATGTCAGGCGTCAACTGCTTAATGTAGAGGGCTTTTTCTACAAGTTGACGAATAGCATGAGTTGCTTGCATAGTAAGTCGGAGAACTCCGTACTGTTTAATTTTCCTCTGAACTGTCGAGTAAACAGGTGATCTAGATCAGAACTAATAAGTGATTTAAATTACATTGTTCAGTTTCATCTAACAGCTAGGACAAACTCGATCGCAATTTTTAGAATTACCAAGACTAAACCTGCAGGCCTAAATAAAAAATAGTATAGTAGCTGACGTTTCCTCCCCAAATCTTAGGCAAAACTTCATAAAAAAGAGTCAATAAATAAAGATTCAGTAAAACTACTGACAACAACTGGTCAGTTTGCCTCAGCTTAAGTTAGGCTCAGAGTAATCAAGTAGGTTTAGGCTTACATCTGTCCAGCGCAGTAGTTGAAAATACGTAGCAATCATAGGTTTGACATATGCAGACACTTCTTGCCCATAAACCAATTACGGTGATTCGACCCCTAGACTACCTGAATGCAGCCACCGCCGGAGAATTCGGACGGCAACTAGCGGCAGCAATTGCAGCCCCCGGAGTTGTAGCGGTACTCGTAGATTTGGCCGAAGTAAAATTTATTGACAGTGCAGGTTTGATGGCATTGGTTTCGGGCCTCAAGCAGGCGAAAAAAATGGGGCGCAGGTTTAGTCTTTGCTCACTATCCCCTGGGATTAAGATGATTCTGGAACTCAGCCAACTCGATCGAGTTTTTGAGATATTTGAAAATGTCGATAGCTTTGATGCCCAAAACTCCTGCGTAAAACAACACTGATAGAACCTCCTCATCGACGATAACAGGCAACAAAACACAGCAAATTCGGTTAAATGGCCGAAAAGACAGACGACTGTCGTTGGCGTGTTGGCAGATTTTAAGGTAGGCTGCTTAAGAGTCGCAAATATTTAGCGAGTCGAGCCGTGGCAGTAAAAGTCGAAGAATTACTTACAGCAGACATTAATCAGCCTGCTCGTTATCTGGGAAACGAATTGGGGGCTACGCACAAGCCTTGGGACGCGGCGTCTGTGCGCTGGGTTCTCACTTACCCAGAAGTGTATGAAGTTGGTGCTTCCAATCTGGGGCACATCATCCTTTACAACATTTTGAACGCAGGGCCGAGACAGTTGTGCGATCGAGCTTATTTGCCCGCACCAGACTTGGCAGCAAAACTGCGATCGACCAAAACTCCGCTGTTTGCCGTAGAATCGAGGCGATCGCTCACAGAATTTGATATTCTGGGCTTCAGCCTCAGCTACGAACTCGGAGCAACAAACATTCTGGAAATGCTGGATTTAGCTGGCATTCCCCTAACTTGGCAAGAAAGAGCGACCAATCCCCAAAACGCTCAAATGCCGCTGATTTTTGCTGGTGGGCAAACGGCAACTTCCAACCCCGAACCCTACGCTGACTTTTTTGACTTCATCGCTTTGGGAGATGGAGAAGAGTTGCTGCCAGAAATTGGCTTGATTTTGGCAGAAGGCAAAACTAATAATTTGAGCCGAGAAGCATTGCTGCTGGATTTAGCGCAAATTCCAGGCGTCTACGTCCCGCAATTCTACGATATGGCGGCAGACGGTTCTGTTCATCCCAACCGCCCGCAAGTTCCCGATCGAATTCTGCGCCGCGTGGCGACTCCGATACCAGCTTATTCGATCGGCCTGGTTCCCTACGTCCAGACAGTACATGACAGACTGACAGTAGAAATCCGCCGGGGATGCACGCGCGGGTGTCGCTTCTGTCAGCCGGGAATGCTGACTCGCCCCGCGCGCGATGTCGAACCGCAGCAAGTCGTAGAGGCGATCGAACAGGGGATGCAAGCCACCGGACACAGCGAGTTTTCCCTGCTTTCCCTGAGTTGTTCCGACTATCTGGCACTCCCAGCAGTCGGCATGGAAATCAAAAATCGCCTGAAAGATAAAAATATTTCTCTATCTCTACCCAGTCAGCGGGTTGACAGATTTGACGATAATATTGCCGACATTCTCGGCGGGACGCGACAAGGCGGTTTGACTTTTGCGCCGGAAGCTGGTACTCAGCGGATGCGGGACATCGTTAACAAAGGTTTGACCAACGAAGAATTGCTTCGGGGTGTAAAAACTGCGGTCGATCGCGGCTGGGATAAAATCAAGCTGTATTTTATGATCGGTTTGCCCGGAGAAACAGATTTTGATGTTCTGGGCATCGCCGAAACAGTCCGCTGGCTGCACAGGGAATGCAGGATCAATGGCAGGCGGGGACTGAATTTTAACTTGACAATTTCTAATTTTACGCCTAAGCCTCACACTCCTTTTCAGTGGCACTCGGTTTCTACTGCTGAGTTTTCCCGCAAGCAAAAACTCCTGAAGGAAGAGTTTCGGGGAATGCGGGGCGTCAAGGTGAATTACACTGATGTGCGGATTTCGGCAATGGAGGATTTTGTCGGACGGGGCGATCGACGTTTGGGCGCTGTAGTCCGCCGCGCTTGGGAACTTGGCGCGGGTATGGATGCGTGGTGGGAAAGCTTGGATAAGGCATATAAAGCTTGGACTCAGGCGATCGATGAATCGGGCCTTACCTGGAAATACCGCCAAGTCGAAAGCGGCGAGTGGAATCTTTTTGAGAAGGAAGAAGGAAGTTCGGCAACGGATTCTGTAACGGATGTAACGGATGTAACGGATGTCAGTCCGATGTCCGTCGGAAGAAGGGAGAAGGAAGATTTTTCCAATTCTCCGGATCTCCCCCTCTCCTCCTCCTCCACTCTCCCCCTCTCCCCTTCCCCCTCTCTCCCCCTCTCTCTCGATCAGGCCCTGCCTTGGGATCATTTAGATACGGGAATCGACAAAAACTGGCTGAAAATTGACTTGCAAAAGGCTTTAGAAGCAGCGACGGTTCCCGACTGTTCCTTTGAAGGGTGCTCGCGCTGCGGGGTGTGTGGCACCGATTTCGGACACAATGTGGTTGTGGATGCGCTGCCAATTCCTGAGTTTGCCGGGGAGTTTGTCCCGAATACGGATCGGAAACAGCGTTTGCGGGTTTGGTTCGGGAAGGTGGGCGATATGGCTTTGGTTGGTCATTTGGATTTGATCCGATTGTTCGATCGAGTAGTCCGCAGAGCCGATTTGCCGATTTCGTTTACCGGCGGGTTTCACCCGAACCCTCGGATTTCTCTGGCAAATGCTCTGCCTCTGGGCGTTACCAGCACTGGGGAAATTGCTGACTTTGAGCTCACTGAGTCGATCGATATTGAGAGTTTTCGGGAAAAGTTGGCCGCTAAGCTGCCGGCAAATATTCCGATTTACAAGGTTGAGTCGATCGATCTCAAGGCTCCTTCTGCTAACCAGTTGTTAGAAGCAGCGGAGTACGTGATTACTGTCGCTGTAGGGGGTTCGCTGACAGAAGATGGCGAATTAGACCGGGACAATGCTGCTCCTGTCTCGGTGGCTCCTGATGCCAACTGGGAAACTTGGGTCAAGACGATCGTCGAAACCGAGGCTTTTTGGCGGGTGCATACTACTAAGTCGGGAAAGACCCACAATGTCAATTTGCGCGATCGACTGCACAAACTAGAGCTTGTAGAGCAGAAACCAGACAGCAGCACCTCTGCGAGGAGTGCTACATCCGAAGGTAGAGCCGTCTTGCGCTTTACCGGCAGTTGTCGCAGCGACGGCAACGTGCTGAAGCCAGAACATATTGTGTTCATGCTCGAACAAGTCAGCCAGCAGGAAATTCAGCTTCTACAGGTTGAGCGTAGTCAGCTAATCCTGGGTTATGGTTAAGATAGGGAAGTCGTGGTGGAATTTTTCACCTTCGGCTCTCGATCGGGATGTGTCGTTTCACGCTATAATCGCTTGTTATGGAAGCCGCGGCGGCTCGAGCGCTTTAGTCGCTCGTCGCCCTCGTCAACCAGCAACGCGGGCTGGGTGCAATTTGCTTCTGTTCAAGACTTCAAGCCTTTTTGTTGTACATTCACGGGCTAAATCTAGCGCCAAACCCGCCGGAGCGGGGTCTGAACCAAATTTAGCGATTAATTTCGATTGATCGACTGGTTGTCGGTGGTCGGCTTATTCAAAAATCTCACGGTTCAAACCGCAGAGCGGGTATTCAACAATAGATGTTTTTGACGGGTCAAAAAACGGAGATAAGCCCCGACTTAAGTCGTGGAGAACCAAAAATTTTAGATTTTAGATTAAAGTTCCAGCTCCGAGATTTATCTGTGGAGTAAATCTAAAATCTAAAACCTAAAATCTAAAATCGACTGACCCGTCAAAAAACGGAGATAAGCCCCCCACTTAATTCGTGGAGAACCAAAAATTTTAGATTTTAGACTCTAGTTCAATCTCCCAGATTCGTCTGTGGAGTAAATCTAAAATCTAAAATTTAAAATCTAAAATCGACTGACCCGTCAAAAAACGGAGATAAGCCCCCGACTTAGTTCGTGGAGAACCCAAATTTTAGACTTTAGACTCTAGTTCAATCTCCGAGATTCATCTGTGGAGTAAATCTAAAATCTAAAATCTAAAATCTAAAATCGACTGACGAGGTTTTAGGGTTGGCAGGGGCGGAGGTTGCAGTCGAATGCCAAACTGGGGTATGTTGAGTGCGATCGCACAAGAATTCAACAAAAGTCTAGGCGCTTTCACTCCTACCTACTTTCCCTCAAAACCAGCCCTCTACCACCACGCAAGCGGAGTTATCAGTTCGTAGTGTTAAGTTGTGTGTTAAGAAATTGGTACGGTGTCACTGAATTTATTCGCGCTCGTTCAAGGGAAGAGTTGTAAGTGTTGAATTTTGAGTATTGATGTCGCAATTCTCAACTCAAACCTCAATATTGCTAACTCGATAAAAGCCTCCTTATTTCTATCTCTCAGATTTATCTGCTGAGCATAACTCATAACTCTGTACGGGCGGGTTTAACTACTTTATCTGTAACAGTTAACAGTGAACAGTCAACAGTCAACAGTTAACAGTTAACAGTGAACGGTCAAAAGTTAACTTTCCTTCCACCCTGCACCAACTCACAGCTAATAACTCTTCAAGCTACTACTAATTACAGTCTAAGTCAGAGGCACTATGAGTGCGTAAGTGTCTCTAACTTGCTGCCAGTTTTTTGAGGAAATTGAATGACAAAGCAGATAGTTATAGCAGAGCAGCATCGCATTGCTGCCGTCTTTTCAGAAGATCAAATCCAAGAACTTGTGGTAGCCACAGGCAGCCACCAAGTCAGTGACATTTACTTGGGAATTGTTGAAAATGTACTCCCTGGGATAGATGCGGCCTTTGTCAATATTGGCGATCCAGAACGTAACGGGTTTATGCACGTCACAGACCTCGGCCCGCTGCGTCTTAAACGCTCGGCAGGAGCAATTACAGAACTCCTGACCCCCCAGCAGAAAGTGGTGGTACAGGTAATGAAAGAACCGACGGGCAGCAAAGGCCCCCGGCTGACAGGCAACATTACCCTGCCGGGTCGCTATTTGGTACTGATGCCCTACGGCAGGGGAGTCAACCTGTCACGCAGGATCAAGTCGGAAGCCGAGCGCAACCGCCTCAGAGCTCTGGCTATTTTGGTGAAACCGGCCGGGATGGGGCTGCTGGTACGCACCGAAGCTGAAGGGATGACTGAAGAAGCGATCATGGAAGATTTGGAAGTCCTCCAAAAACAGTGGGAAGCCGTTCAACTCGAAGGCGGTACTTCGCGGGCGCCGGCACTACTCAACCGGGATGACGATTTTATCCAGCGGGTGCTGCGAGATATGTTCAGCGGTGACGTGAATCGGATTGTGGTGGACTCGCAAAATGGAATTAAGCGGGTGAAGCAGCAGTTGATGAGCTGGAACGGCGGTAAACTTCCTGCGGGAGTTTTGATCGACCACCACCGAGAGCGCGCCTCGATTTTAGAATTTTTCCGGGTTAATGCTGCGATTCGAGAAGCCCTCAGACCAAGGGTGGATTTGCCTTCGGGTGGTTATGTGATTATTGAGCCGACTGAGGCGCTGACGGTTATAGATGTCAACTCGGGTTCGTTTACTCGATCGGCGACGGCTAGGGAAACGGTACTCTGGACAAATTGCGAAGCAGCAACGGAAATTGCTAGACAACTGCGGTTACGCAATATTGCCGGGGTGATTATTGTTGACTTTATTGACATGGAATCCCGCCGCGATCAGTTGCAGGTGCTGGAACATTTCAATAAAGCTCTCAAGGCTGACAAAGCTCGGCCGCAAATCGCTCAACTGTCGGAATTGGGACTGGTAGAACTGACCCGCAAGCGCCAAGGTCAAAATATTTATGAGTTGTTCGGGCACAGTTGCCCTACTTGCAGCGGGTTGGGTCATCTGGTGCACTTGCCCGGGGAAGAAGACTTCGCCGCAGCGGTGCGGGAATCGGGCGATCGCACTGTTGCTACGTCGAACCGCGTTTTGTTGAATTTACCCGAAGGATTGGAACGCCGCAGCTTGACGCCTGTAGCGGCTGCAACTCCTGCCCCGGTGCGGGAAGAACGCCCCCCCGAACCTGCTCGGGCTGCTTGGGAACCTCAGAGTCAGAGCGAAAGTTCGGATTTTGAGACAGCCAGTAACGCCTCGCCTTTGGACTTGCTCAACCATCCCAGCTATCAGGATTTGGGGAACGGAACTAGACGCCGCCGCCGCCGCCGGATTGGCGAAGAGCCTTTTGCTCTCCCGGCGGAGGAGGAACCTGTACGTAGCAAGTTGCGGCTGCCGAATACTTCGAGCGCGCCCGTCGCGGATACGCGCTCTGAGTATCTGGCACCCCCCGGCATCCGGGCAGCTTCGGAGGGCTTCGGGCTGGTGAATATGGCTGCTGCTGGCAGGCGCGAGGATTTTGATCGCGTGCGTCCGGCTAAGTCTGAGTTGATGAAGCCGATGGTGGAGCCTCCAGAGGTGATTTCGGTGGAAATGACGGCGGAGGAGCAGGATGTTTATGCTCTGATGGGGGTTTCTCCTTTGGTGCTTACTGATCGCAGCGTGAAAAATCCTAAGAATGCGATCGTTTCGGTGACGCTTCCGGGAGCTGCTCCGAACAAGCCACCTTTCGAGCAGCTCGAATTTGAATTTGAAGCGACGACGCCTCAAGAGAATGTTGAGGAACGGGATTATTATCCAGAAAGGTCGGTAGTTGAGCCTGTGTTTTCAGAGGATGATGATGATGATGATGATGATGATGCCCAAATTTATGGCGAGAGTTTGATCGACGAAACTGATGATTTTGATCGGATGGAGGAACCCAGCGATGTGATGGACGAATCCTATGAACCGATCGAATCCTATGAACCGATCGAACTCAATGAGCCGATCAAACTCAATGAGCCGATCAAACTCAATGAGCCGATCGAACTCAATGAGTCCAGCGAACTCAATGAGCCGATCGAACTCAATGAGCCGATCGAAGCCAGCGAACCCAGCGAACCCAGCGAACCCGAGGAGCCTGCTATCAACCGTCGCCGCCGCCGTCGCTCGTCAGCCGTTGTGGATGAGTGATATGAAGTCAGAGGGAAGAAGGAAGAAGTCAGAGGGAAGAGGGAAGAAGGAAGAAGTAGAAATTTTTACTCTCTTCCCATCTTTCCATCTTCCCCTTTCCTCCTCTCCCTCGAACGCTCTGGTAATTGCGGGTGTGGATGAAGTCGGACGAGGCGCTTTGTTCGGGCCGGTGGTGGCTGCAGCCTGCATTTTGCCCGACGAAGTTCTCGATGAATTAGCAAGTTGCGGGGTGCGAGATAGCAAGCAGTTGAGTGCCGCAGCCCGGAGTCGGTTAGCTGTGAAAATCCGGGCTGTGGCGGTTGACTGTCAAATTGGTGCGGCTTCGGTGCGGGAGATCGATCGCCTCAATATTTTGCAGGCTTCTTTGTTGGCGATGAAACGGGCGATTTTGAAGTTGAAGGTGACGCCGGATTTGTGTTTGGTTGACGGGAATCAAAGGATTCCCAATTTGGCGATCAAGCAAGAGACGATGATTAAGGGTGATGCGCGATCGATTCAGATTGCTGCTGCTAGTATTGTGGCGAAAGTTTGGCGCGATGAATTAATCCTGCGGATGGCTGTTAAGTATCCTGAATATGACTTGACAAATAACAAGGGATATGGAACAGCAAAACATAAATTGGCTTTGGAACGCTGCGGGCGATCGGCTTTTCACCGAGTCTCTTTTAGTCCTTGTCAAAAATCTTAAAATAAGGGTGAAAAACTTAGCTAATTCCAGCGCAATTATATAAAATTTGAAAAACCGAGAATTTCCGCTTAAAAAATTCAGTTAGTACAGGCTGAACAATGTCTATCACCTGTTAGAGAAACTAGCTAAGCAATAGACCTGTCTTAGTCTATTCCCAAATTTATCATTTTCAGCCTCCGGTAGCATCTATAAAATCTTTATTTAACCTCTTCCGCATGACTGATAATTTGTTAACAATTCCCGGCTATCGCATCCTTGAGCAAATCTACAATGGCTCTAAAACACAGGTTTATCGAGGAGTTTCTGAGTCAAACCAAAAAGTAATTATCAAACTGCTATTGAGCGAGTATCCCACTTTTAGCGAACTGGTGCAGTTGCGGAATCAGTACACCATTACCAAAAATCTTGACCTTCCTGGAATTGTCAAACCCATTGCACTCTTAAACTACCGCAATGCTTTTGCTCTGGTAATGGAGGATGTTGGGGGTGTTTCTCTTGCTGAGTATACTGCTAATGCTGAAGCGAAGAATTTGGGCGATCGCCTATCAAATAATTCTGAGGTTTCCTACCCCCATACTTCGCCCCTACCGCTCGATGAATTTATGCCCATCGCGATTCAGATTGTCCAAACCATAGAAGGATTATATCACAACCGAATTATTCACAAAGATATCAAGCCCGATAATATTATCATTAACCCCCAAACTAAAGAAGTTAAATTAATTGACTTCAGCATTTCCTCTCTTTTACCCAGAGAAAAACAGGAAATCCACAACCCAAACGTCTTAGAAGGAACTCTAGCTTATATGTCCCCAGAACAGACGGGACGAATGAATCGGGGTATCGACTACCGCACAGATTTTTACTCGCTGGGAATCACGTTTTACGAACTACTGACAGGGCAATTACCTTTTAACTCTAGCGATTCAATGGAGTTAGTCCATTGTCATATGGCCACGATTCCTACTCCTCCAATTGAGCTGGTCCCAGCTATTGGCGCGATGGTGAATAAAATTATTATGAAATTGCTCAATAAAACTCCAGAGTCACGCTATCGAAGTGCTGTTGGGCTGCGATATGACTTAGAAAATTGTTGGCAGCAATGGCAAGAAAATGGCAATATTAGCCAGTTTGCCTTGGGGAATAGAGATATTTGCGATCGCTTCGTCATTCCTGAAAAACTCTACGGTAGAGAAACTGAAGTTAAAGCGCTATTAGATGCCTTCGATCGCGTCAGCGAAGGCAGTTGCGAAATCATGCTAGTTGCTGGCTTTTCCGGGATTGGCAAAACAGCGGTTGTTAACGAAGTTCATAAACCTATTGTCCGCCAGCGGGGTTACTTCATTAAAGGTAAATTTGACCAATTTAAGCGCGATATTCCCTTCTCGTCGTGGGTGCAAGCCTTTCAGAATTTGATGCAGCAATTACTCACCGAAAGTGCTGCTGAGATCCATAAATGGCAAGTCAAAATATTAGAAGCGTTAGGCGAAAATAGTCAAGTCATTATAGATGTTATCCCGGAATTAGAACGACTAATTGGCAAGCAGCCAGAAGTGCCAAAACTAGAAGGGACTGCCGCTCAAAATCGCTTCAATCTATTATTTAAAAAAATCCTCAGAGTGTTCGCAACAAAAGAACATCCTTTAGTGATTTTCTTGGATGATTTGCAGTGGGCAGATTCGGCTTCTTTGAAGCTAATGCAGTTGTTAATGAGTGAAATAGATACCCGCTATCTGTTGTTAATGGGAGCGTATCGGGATAACGAAGTGTTTCCCGCCCATCCACTAATGCTGACATTGGATGAGATTCGCAAAGACTCGGCAACAGTCAACCAAATTACATTAGCACCCTTAGACAAAACTTCCCTGAATCGCCTGATTGTCGATACTCTTTCCTGTCCACCAGAACGGGCGATTCCTCTGACAGAGCTGGTTTTTACCAAAACTAAAGGCAATCCTTTTTTTGCTACTCAATTTATAAAATCTCTGCACGAAGATGGGTTAATATCTTTTGATTTTAATAGTGGCTATTGGCAATGTGACATAGCCCAAGTGAGGACGCTAGCTTTGACAGATGATGTTGTCGAGTTTATGGCGATTCAGTTGCAAAAGTTGCCTAGAGATACCCAGGATGTTCTGAAACTTGCAGCGTGTATTGGCAACCAATTTGACTTAGCAACCCTGGCAATGGTTCATCAAAAATCTCAGAGTGAGACAGCGGCTGATTTGTGGAAAGCTTTGCAAGAAGGGTTAGTTATTCCGATCGCTGAAGTGTACAAATTTTTTCAAGACTCGGAATCAGTTGAACTTGCACAAACGCCTGAGTTATCGGTTCCCTACAAGTTTTTACACGATCGAGTGCAGCAAGCAGCATATCTTCTGATCCCCGAATCCCAGAAACAGTCCACCCATCTCGAAATTGGGAAAATGCTGTTGAGGAAGGGCGGGGACGGAGGCACCGCCCCTACGGAAGCAGAAATAGAAGAGAAAATTTTTGATATTGTCAACCAATTGAATATGGGGATGGAGTTAATTACCCCTCAAATAGAACGGGACGAACTGGCTCAGTTGAATTTAATGGCTGGACGTAAAGCTAAATCTTCAACGGCTTACGCGGCTGCTAAAAAGTATTTAACTGTAGGTATAGCACTTCTGGCTATTGATTGTTGGAATAACCATTATAACCTAACTTTGGCACTGTATGAAGAAGCCACGGAGGCGATGTATCTAAACGGTGATTTTGAGCAAATGGAGCGATTGGCAGAAATTGCCCTCCAAAACGCAAATATGCTCTTAGATAAAATCAAAATTTATCAAGTTAAAATTCAAGCTTTGAGAGCGCAGAACCAAATCAAACAATCTTTAAATTTTGGGTTAGACATTCTCAAACTATTGGGGATAAATCTACCTCAAGATCCAGAACCGACAGAAATTCCCCTGGCTTTTAAAGAGACGCAATTGGCTTTACAGGGGAAACATATTCAAGACTTAATTGACTTGCCTGACATGACTGACCCGCAAAAACTGGCAGCGAGTAAGATCCTGTTAAAACTCTGTCCTGCTGCCTACATGGTAACTCCCCTCCTGTTGCCCCTGATTACTTTTAAACAGATTCAGTTAGCCATTGAATATGGTAATGCACCAACTCATACTCATTCCTATGCGAATTATGGAGTCATTCTCTGCGGCTTCATGGGAGAGTTAGAATCGGGCTATCAATTTGGAGAACTGGCACTAAATCTGCTCAATAAGCTCGATGCCAAGCCTTTCGAGGCTATGACTATTTTTGTAGCAACTTACTTGACCAAACCTTGGAAAAATCATATTAAAGAAACGTTTAAACCCCTGTTATCTGCTTACCTTAGAGGTTTAGAAACTGGAGATTTAGAACACGCTGGCTGTTCAGCACAAAGGTACTGTTACCTTTTGTACTGTAGTGGCTCTACTGAACTGTCAAGGGTTGAACTAGAAATGCAAACCTACAGGGATGCTTTCACAAAGATGAATCAGGATAGCATTCTTCAAGTGCATCAAATTGACCATCAACTTGTATTAAACTTGCTGGGAATGACAGAGAATCCTTGCCGTTTAATGGGTTCAGCTTGTGATGAATCTAAAATGTTACCGCTTCATATTGCCAATAATCACAGAATGGCGTGTTACTATTTTTACTTAAATAAGTTAATCCTTTGTTATCTTTTTAGTGACTACCACCAAGCAGTTGAGAATTCTGCCGGAGCAAAACAGTATTTAGATGCAGTAGTAGCTTCGATATTAGTGCCGATTTTTTATACCTACGATTCTCTTTCTAAGTTGGCGGTGTATTCTGATGTAGAGATTTCTGAACAACAACAAATCCTCGAAACTATAATTTCCAATCAGGCAAAAATGCAAAACTGGGCGAATCATGCCCCGATGAATTATTTACATAAATTCTATCTAGTAGAGGCAGAACGGCATCGAGTTTTAGGTCAAAATATGGAGGCCATGGATTATTACGATCGCGCCATAAAACTCGCTAAAGAAAATGAGTACATTAACGAAGAAGCACTTAGCAATGAGCTGGCAGGAAAATTCTATCTCACTTGGGGTAAAGAAAAAATTGCCCAAGTCTACCTTACAGAAGCTTACTACGCCTATGCACGCTGGGGAGCCAAGGCAAAAATTGAGGATTTAGAAAAATGCTACCCCCAATTACTTGCACCTATTTTAAATCAAAAAATCAGCTTAAAGACAGGAGAAACAATTACCCAAATGATGACTAGAACTGTTGCAAATACAACTTCAGGTCTTTCAGAGATTTTGGACTTGGCAACAGTAATCAAAGCCTCTCAATCACTGTCAGGAGAAATCAACCTCGATAAGTTGCTCTCCACTTTGATGCAAGTGATGATTGAGAATGTGGGAGCTAAAAAAGGAGCTATGATTTTGAGAGAAAGAGATTCTTTCTTCGTCGTGGCTCTATGTGTGAGCAGTAAATCGTGCAATCTAGCATCAACTCCCCTTGTTGACTCTAACGAAATTCCGATCGCGATCGTTAACTATGTCTCGCGCACCCAAGAAACCTTGGTAATTCATGATGCGACGGCTGAGGCTACCTTTGCGGCTGACTCTTATATCATCCAGCATCAACCCAAGTCGGTTTTGTGTCTGCCGATTCAACATCAAGGAAAGCCGATCGCCATTCTTTACCTAGAAAATACTCTTGTTACAAATGCCTTTACTCCCGATCGGCTGGCCGTCTTAAATATCTTAGCCTCCCAAGCCGCGATCTCTATAGAAAATGCCCAACTCTATGCCAACTTAGAAGCCAAAGTCGAAGAACGCACCCAAGAATTATCACAAGCTTTAAGCAATCTCGAAGCCACCCAAGAAGGATTGATTCAATCAGAAAAAATGGCAGCTTTAGGACAACTGGTTGCCGGAGTTGCTCACGAAGTTAACACTCCCCTGGGTGCAATTCGCTCCTCGGCAGGAAATGTTTCTAAGTTCTTGAATCAAACTTTAGAACAGTTGCCCGCACTTTTTCAATCTCTCTCCCCAGAAGAAGCACAGAATTTCTTGAGTTTACTTCAGCGATCGCTCCAACAAGAAGCAAGCTTATCAACCAAAGAAGAACGCAAATTGAAGAGAGCTTTGAGAAGCCAACTGGAAGAATTAGGAATTGACAGTGCCGATACCGTAGCCGATCGCCTAGTGATTATGGGTGTTTATAATGAAATAGATGCCTTTGTTCGTTTGTTGCAAAGATCCGATAGTTTACACATCCTAGAAATCGCCTACAAACTTTCCGAATTAAAAAGAGGCATCGCTACTATCAACACAGCCACAGATAGAGCATCGAAAGTAGTTTTTGCCTTAAAAACTTATGCCCGCTACGAACAGTCGGGCGAAAAAACAGCAGCCTGTATTAAAGAAGGTATTGAAACAATCTTAACTCTGTATCAAAATCTCCTCAAACAGGGAGTTGAGGTCATCACAAACTATGCCGAAATCCCGCCGATACTGTGCTATCCCGACGAACTCAATCAAGTTTGGACGAATTTAATTCATAATGCTTTGCAAGCAATGGATTATCGAGGCACGCTAACAATTGAGTTAACGGTTCAAGATGACCAGGCTAAAATTAGCATTACCGACAGCGGCAACGGGATACCAGAAGAGATAAAAACAAAAATATTTGACCCGTTTTTTACTACTAAATTGGCCGGAGAAGGCAGCGGATTAGGACTAGATATTGTCAAGAAGATTGTTGACAAACATCAGGGAAAAATTGAAGTGGAATCACTTCCTGGCAAAACTATATTTAATGTTTTCCTGCCCATGAGCGGTCTATAAGCAGGTCAATGCGATCGCCAACAATATAAGCTACTAAGTAGGTCGGGTGTTACTTGGTTCCGCCTAAGCTGCAATCTACCCCATTGGGAGTATTTCAAAAGTCAAAGCGTTTTGAGGCTCATAACTCCGATTCAACAGGAAACGGATGTAAAACAGCAGTACGATGCGTTATGCTCAGCTAAGCTACTACGCATATAAGTTTCTTGGTTTCGGCGACTGGGGAGGGAGAAAGGATTTGGCGAGGCGTTGACTTGTGACATCTTAAGATAAAATGGGGCCTACTAATATACTTTACTACTGTGACTACTTTTGCTACTAATAAACAATTAAAAACGAGAAAAAATAGATGTCTAAACCAGTTATTTTGTGCGTTGACGACGAGAGAATAGTGTTAGACAGTCTCAGGACGCAGCTAGCAGCAGCATTTGGGGATACCTACATCTATGAAGGGGCTGAGGATGCTGAGGAGGCTTTAGATCTAATTAATGACCTCAATGAGGAGGGAATTAGCGTTATTTTGATTATTTCTGATTGGTTAATGCCCGGTATCAGGGGAGATGAGTTGCTGATTCAAATTCACAAAAACTACCCCAATGTTATTAAAATCATGCTCACAGGTCAAGCTGATGAAGTAGCAATTGACAGAGCAAAAAAACAGGCGAACCTCCATCGTTGCTTATCTAAACCTTGGTCGGAAGACCATTTGCTAGAAACTATTAAATCTGGTTTATCTAAACTATGACCCAGCAGGTAATTATCTGTGTCGATGATGAGAAAACTATACTCAGCAGCCTCAAAGCAGAACTGCAAGAGGCTGTCGGCAAGGATTACATAATCGAAATTGCTGAAGGGGGAGAGGAAGCATTAGAGTTAATTGAAGAATTGTTAGAGGATGGGGATGAAATTCCTTTACTTATTTCTGACCACATTATGCCTGAAATGAAGGGAGATGAGCTGTTAAAACAGGCTCATCTAATTTTGCCTAAAACTATAAAAATTATGCTGACAGGACAAGCAGATCTTGGGGCTATCGCCCATGCTATCAACTCTGCAAACTTATATCGTTATATTACCAAACCTTGGCAATCTGAAGATTTGAAATTGACGGTTAGAGAAGCGCTAAATAGTTATCTTCAAGATAAACAACTTACCGAACAAAATGCCAAACTCCACCAAATAAATCAGGAGTTAGCCCAGCTAAACAGCCAGCAAACGGCACTGATTGCCAAACTGCATGAAAACGAAAATCGCTTGAGACAGTTTTTGGAAGCAATGCCGATTGGTGTAGGTGTGCTGGGTGCGGACGGCAAACCTTACTACGTCAATCGGAAAGCAAAAGAGATATTTGGTAAAGGAGTTGTGCCGAATACGAGTTCGGAGCAATTGTCAGAGGTTTATGAAGTCTACCAAGCAGGCACAAATCAAAAGTATCCTACGGAAAATTTGCCCATCGTGCGCGCGTTGAAGGGGGAAATTGCTAGGGCTGACGATGCAGAAGTTCATCAAGGCGACAAGATTATTCCCTTAGAAATCTTCGCTACTCCAATCTACGATCAACAAGGAAATATTGTTTATGCTATCAACACTCTTCAAGATATCACAGAACGCCGAGAAGCTGAGGCAGAACGCAAAAAGTTCATTCAGGATCTCTTTGAGGTCAATTCCAATTTGGAGCTTTCACTGGATGCAGAATTAGAAATTGCGGAGGCGACAAGTCGCTTTGTACCCAATGAGTTTTTAGCTTTTTTGGGATGTGACAGTATTGTTGATATTAAATTGGGAGGAGCGGTGGAGTTGGAAATGTCAGTTTTGTTTTCTGACATCCGCGATTTCACTACTCTCTCGGAACAAATGACACCGACAGAAAATTTCAAATTTATCAATTCTTATCTGAGTCGAATGGAACCACTGATTGTGGAAAATAAAGGGTTTATTGATAAATATATTGGTGATGCAATTATGGCTTTGTTTAGCGAGGGCGCGGATGATGCTGTGAAAGCCGGAATTGCGATGCTGCATACTCTGGCTGAATACAATCGAGATCGCGCTTCTGTGGGTTATGTGCCAGTTGAGATTGGGGTGGGAATCAATACTGGTTCTTTGATTCTGGGTATAGTGGGCGGAAAAAGCCGCATGGACGGTACTGTGATTAGCGATGCGGTTAATTTGGCTTCTCGGATTGAAAGTTTGACGAAGAATTACGGGGTGTCGCTGTTAATTACTCAGCAGACGTTCGATCGCTTGACAAATCCTGCTGAGTATGCAATTCGAGTAATTGATAAAGTTCAGGTTAAGGGTAAGTCTGAATGGGTGACTGTTTATGAAGTTTTTGATGCGGATTGGCCGGAAGTTAAAGCGGGGAAGTTAGCGACTCTGCAACTATTTACTGAGGCTTTGTCTTTTTACAATATGAAGAATTTTAGGGAAGCTGCGGGACTTTTTGCGGATTGTTTGGGGCAAAATCCAGAGGATAAGGTGGCTCGAATTTATTGGGAAAGGTGTCAGTATAGCCTTTCTCAGTAACATGAGGTGCTCACGCGGGCATAGGGCATAGGGCATAGGGCATAGGGCATAGGGCATAGGCATAGGACTCACCCCATACGTCACTTTCTTGAAAACCGCTATAGTTAGTTGGTAGTTGTTAGTTGGCAGTTGGTAGTTGTTAGTTGTTATTAGTTATTAGTCATTAGTCATGGGTTAGCGATCGAGCGTCATCAGTCAACAGTCAACAGTCATAAATAAGCAATAACCAATGACTAATGACTGCTGACTAGGGTTGTTCGATCGGCAATTCTATGATAAATTCTGCTCCGTGGCCGAGTGCAGATACGCAGCTAAGTTTGCCACCGTGTTCTTGGACAACTTTGTAGGAAATTGACAGACCTAAACCGGTACCTTTGTCGGCGGGTTTTGTGGTAAAAAAAGCCTCGAATAACTGCTGGGAAACTTCTTCTGGCATACCGGGGCCGTTGTCAGAAATCCTAATTACAGCATGGGAGTTTTGGACTTCAGTCCTAATTTTAATCTTGCTGCGGTTAGCTTTGACTTCAGCAACTGAACGCCCTTCGTTGTATTCCTCGATCGCGTCGATCGCATTTCCGATCAAATTCATAAATACCTGATTAACTTTCCCGGCATAACACTCAACCAAAGGCAAATTTCCATAGTCCTTAACTACCGCAATTTCGGGATAGTTGCCTCTGGCTTTCAGGCGGCTTTGCAGAATCAGCAACGTTCCTTCAATCCCTTCGTGCAGGTTAACTTTGCTCATTTGAGAATCGTCTTTGCGAGAGAAATTTCTGAGCGATCGCACGATTTCCCGAATGCGATCGGCCCCAACCTGCATCGAAGACATCGCTTTCGGCAAATCTTCTAGCAGAAACTCTAATTCGATATCCTTAATTTGATCTTGAATTGCTGCCGGCGGCTGCGGGCAGTGCTTCTGGTACATATCGAGCAAATTCAGCAAATCTTCGGTGTAGTGGCCGACGTGGACGAGATTGCCGCAGACGCTGCTAACAGGATTGTTAATTTCGTGAGCAACACCGGCTACCATTTGACCGAGAGTAGACATTTTCTCAGTATGAATTAATAAGGCTTGAGTTTGCTGCAATTCGTGCAAAGTATTTTCGAGTTGAAGTTTTTGTTGGGTTAACTCTGTTTGCGATCGCAGTAAAGCTTCTTCACTGCGTTTCTGCTCGGAAATATCAGTAATTAACCCTTCCAAAGCTATCAAATCTCCAGAGTCGGAAAACACTCCCAAACCTTGCTCCCAAACCCATTTTACTTCGCCATTTTTAGAAGTAATTCGGTAATTTAGCTGATAGGGTCGATTTTCTTGTAAGGCAACTTGCACGGCATTCCACAAATTTTCGCGATCGTCCGGGTGAGTCAATTCCGAGATAGAAACTTCCCGAGTGCCGATAAATTCTTCAGGAGAATAGCCGGCTAACTGATAGCAACCTTCGCTGACAAACTCCATACTGCGATCGGCATCGTTGCGAAAACGGTAGGCCATTCCCGGCAAATTGCTCATCAGCGTCGCCAAGGCCCGCTGGCTTTCCCGTAGGGCTTCTTCGGCGTGTTTGCGATCGGTAATATCCGTCATCACCCCCAGCATACAGAGTTCGCCGTCCAAATTAATCAACTCTGCTGACAGCAAACACACCACCACCGATCCCGACTTCATCCGAAACTCGCATTCCTGATTGCGAACAACACCTTGTTCGTGCAAACTTCGCCTAAAATTAAGTCGGTCTTCAGGTCTTACCCAAATATTTAACCCCGGTACTGTATTCCAGGTCGTTTCTTCTAAATCGTAACCAGTCATCGACAGAAAACTATCATTAACTTCAATAAAACGACCCTCAGCAAAAGTAGTAATAATCATCGGATCTGGACTCGACCGAAAAGCCTTAGAAAACTTTTCTTCCGATAACCTCAACTTTTTAATAGCCTCTTCCAACTGACTTGTCCGCTCTTTAACCCGGCGTTCCAATACTTCATTAGCCTGCTTCAGGGCTTCCTCAGCCTGTACCCGATAAGTGATATCGCGCACCACGCCTTGCAGCCCTATTTTGCCGCCGATATCCATAGAAGTTAGCAGCACTTCCGCCGGAAACTCAGAACCATCCAAACGGCAGTGCCGCCAGTCAAAACGGCAATTTCCCGATCGCAGAGCCGTATTAATGCGCTCTTGAGAAATACTCCTAGAATCTTGTCCGTCTGGTTGCAACGGCGGGCTGAACTCCGAAGGATGCTTGCCGCAAAACTCCGATTCAGTGCTGCATCCAAATAACTTTAAAGTAGCCGGATTGCAATCCAAAAACCCCTCTTCGTCTAGCAGCATTACCGCATCAGTCGTCGATTCGTACAAAGTGCGAAACTTTTTTTCCGACGCCTGCAAAGAAGCAATCAACTGCATCTTTTCCTCAGCCGCCCGCTTTTGCTCAGTAATATCCTGCATTACTTGAGAAAAGCCCTGCAACTTTCCCCTTTCATCGCGCAAAGGAGTAACAATAATATTCGCCCAAAATCGCGATCCGTCTTTGCGAAGCCGCCAGCCTTGATTTTCGTATCGACCTTCGGCTACTGCCCTGATTAATTTTTCTTGGGGCTTGCCAATTTTAATATCTTCTTTCGTGAAAAAACACTCCGAATGATTGCCGACTATTTCATGAAATATATATCCAAAAATGCGTTCAGCACCAGAATTCCAGCTAGCTACATACCCCTCAGTATCTAACATGAATATAGCGTAATCCTTAACGCCTTCAATGATTAAGCGCAGGCGTTCTTCGCTTTCTCGAAGTGCAGATTCTGCTTGCTTGCGCTGGGTGATATCTTCTACAAAACCTTCGTAGTAGAGCAATTTACCCGCTTCATCGCAGACAGCCCGCGCATTTTCAGCGATCCAAATTATTGTTCCGTCTCGGCGATAAATCTGCGACTCAAAATCCGATACGATGCCCTGTGCTTGCAAAGCAGAAACAAACTGATCGCGGCGATCGGGATTGACGTAAAGCTGATCGCTGATATCAGTCAGAGAACCCATCAATTCTGCGGCGGAACTATATCCGTAAATGCGAGCCAAAGCTGGGTTAGCGCTGATGTAGCGACCGTCTTGGGTTGTTTGAAAAATGCCCGACACCGCATTTTCAAACATACTATAATATTTTGCTTCCATTTGGTGCAGTGCCTCCGCGACATTCAGGCATTCTATCGCTTTATTTCCTAGTTTTTGATTTCCCACTTTTGAATACCCTGCTCTTGTGTGTGAGTTGAATATTTTGGTCTACCGCCTGTTAAATTCGAGCCGTTAGTTAGGTTGAAAGATGGTGTGTCGCAGCCGGATACGAGTGTGTTTATTTATCTGTCCTACGGGGCTGTTAGTTGTTAGTGGTTGCTGCCGAAAGTTGATTTGATCGGGTATTTATTTGAGGCTTGACTGGCTGTCACGATCGCATTGGCACATCGAACGACCTATGATGCAGGTGTTCTAGCAAAACCCGTTCGTTGAAATCTCCCTGAATATATTAGCCGTTGAATACCCTGAAATAAGTTAGTAGCAAGGAGGTTGTTACAATAATAAAAGGCAGCGACTTGTACAACCGCAAGACTCTATTTTTAGGATTTGGGTGAGAGTACGATCGACTCTTACCCGAAGCAACTAACCCGCCTGCAAGAGCTAAATGCTCGCTGTCCTTGCTGTCAGTCGATTTGAGATTTTAGATTAAAGTTGACTCCACAGATGAATCTGGGGCTCCCTAATGTCTAAAATTTTTTGGTCTCCACAACTCCTGTCGGAAACTTTTATCGGTCTTTGGGTGCTCTGAGTTACTGTTAAGTATTATTGCTGATAGATAATACAGCAGACTACTGGCAGTTGTACGATCTGGGGTTTCTATGTAAAGTTGGCACAACAATAGCGTAATTGTTGTATCAAAAAATTCATATTCTGCTACTGCAGGCGGAAAAATTCTGTAGCGGTGCTGGCATTTGAGCAAAAATCGAGGCCCGATCGCGCAAAATTTGATCGGCAAGTCTGGTAAAATCCCGATCGATTCTCGGTTTGGCCGCAAAGCTCGATCGGGCTAAATTTGACTAAAAACTAATAAATGACAGATTCTCCTCTCCTAGCAACGCCAGAGTTATCCCCTGCTTCCACCCAGACGGCAGATTCTCCTGTGTGGCCAGCCCTCCTGCAACAACTGTTAGACAGACAATCTCTCTCACGCGCCCAAGCAGCCGACTTAATGCAGGGATGGCTAGCAGAAGCTATTCCCCCCGTCCTCTCAGGAGCAATTTTAGCGGCCATCCAAGCCAAAGGCATCTCTGCCCAAGAATTGGTAGGAATGGCTCAGGTATTGGATTCTCAGTCGCTTGCAGGTGAGTCGGAGAGCGTTTTCAATTCCCAATCTCCAACCTCCAATCTCAAATTAATTGATACTTGTGGCACGGGCGGCGACGGCGCTTCCACCTTTAATATTTCCACTGCTGTCGCTTTTGTGGCCGCCGCCGGCAAAGTTCGAGTTGCCAAACACGGAAATCGATCGGCATCAAGCAAAGTGGGTTCTGCTGACGTGTTGGAAGCACTCGGAGTCAACCTCAACGCCGATCCGGCGAAGGTGAGAGCTGCGGTAGACTCTGTGGGCATCACCTTTTTATTTGCCCCTGGGTGGCATCCCGCACTTAAGGCTGTAGCGTCGCTCCGGCGCACTTTGAAGGTGCGGACTGTTTTTAACCTTTTAGGCCCCCTCGTTAATCCTATGCGCCCTACAGGGCAGGTAATCGGGGTGTTCGATCCTAGTCTGGTATCCACTATTGCCCAAGCTTTGGGCGAGTTGGGGACTGAGTTAGCTGTAGTCGTTCACGGCAGAGAAAAATTGGACGAGGCGGGTTTGGGAGATGTGACTGATTTGGCGGTTTTGTCGGATGGCAAAGTGGAACTCACTACTTTAGACCCGCAAAAGGTAGGAGTGACACCAAGTGCGATCGGCTCGTTAAAAGGCGGAAATGTTGAGGAAAACGCCGAGATTTTGCGGAACGTTTTGCAAGGCAAAGGTACGTCCGCACAAATGGATGTTGTAGCTTTGAATGCGTCTTTGGCTTTGCAGGTGGGAGGTGCAATTCCTATGGGTTCTCACGCAGCAGGAGTTTCTATGGCTAAGGACATTTTATTGAGCGGTGAATCTTGGTTGAAGTTGCAGCAGTTGATTGAGTTTTTGAAATGAAGGAAGTTCGGCAACGGATTTTGTAACGGATGTAACGGATGTAACGGATGGAAGAAGGATGAAGGAAAAAGGAAAAAGGAAGAAGGAAGAAGGAATTTTTGGTTTTAAGTGACCAAGAGTAAAAATTATTTAATTCTAAATTTTTCTTTACTTCTTCCCTCGGACTTCTTCGTTTTTTTTAAGAGCGCGATCGAAATTCAATGACATCTTGCTTAATAGTCACATCTTTATTACCAAAAAAGTCGTGACCCAACAGTCCGATATCTAGGGATGGCGAGACGGCCACAACCACATTGTTAACTGCCAGACCACCTGCTTCCATAGAAGTCAGGCGACCGAGGGGAAAAGTAGCCACTCCGTTCGGAGTTTGTGCTTGCACTGTTCCCTGGAGAACAACACCCAAGGCTTTAGCCATTGCTGGTGTAATTACTGTGCCACTAGCTCCAGAATCTACCATCATCTCGAACTTTTGTTTGCCGTTAAACGTGACTTCTATGACGGGGATATTAGCCTCTCGCCGTTTGATTTTTGCCTGAAACACTCCCGACTTTGCCGCCGCCGAAGTGGTAGGCGTCAATTCTTCGGGGAGAAAACCGCAGACTGATTGGCTGAGGTTGAGGGTTCGGCCTGACGAGCTCCGCATGAAGCATCCCTCACTTTCTTGAGCCACTGCTCGCGAGGAGTTGGCAACAGTCCCTATTAAAATTGAACTGCTCAGAGAAATAACTGTTGTTACAACCAGTAGCGGTTTGCACAGTTTTTGAGAGTTCAGTAGATGCTTGTATAAGTTTGAGAGTAAAGGCAAGGGAGATTTGCTGGCCATAGTTTCGTTAAACGCTGTAGCTCGATCGTAACAGCGACAACTGCCTTTTGGTATAGATATAGAATTTCCGCCCGCCTCCTAAACTGCTGGCAGATAAATTGCTGGCGCGGGGGGAGATGGAGAATTTGCACTTATTGCTGCTTTTTGATTACCTGTGGCATAAGTGCCTCCGGCATCGGGCCTCCGGCATCAGGGCCTTGCTTTTCCGAACCCTTGCACAAATTAAAATAATATCTGTACATTGCCGACTAGCATCAAATCCCTGGCAGTGGTAAGAATTAAACCAAACGAAAGTAATTAAGGATGCCATGTCACTTTCAACTGCACAACCCGCTCTCCTAGTCCTGGCTGACGGTACTGCTTACCGCGGCTGGTCCTTTGGCGCTGACGCCACCGTCGTTGGCGAGGTAGTATTTAATACTGGAATGACGGGCTACCAAGAAGTATTGACCGATCCCAGCTATTGCGGTCAAATTGTAACTTTTACTTATCCAGAATTGGGCAATACCGGGGTAAATCTTGAAGACGAAGAATCCTCGCGCCCGCAAATTCAGGGCGCGATCGCCCGCAACGTCTGCAGCCGCCCCAGCAACTGGCGCTGTTCGCAATCTCTGCAAGACTACCTAAAACAGTACGATATCCCCGGAATTTACGGGATCGACACCCGCGCCCTGACTCGCAAAATTCGCACGGTGGGAGCGATCAACGGTGGCATTTCGACCACGATTCTCGACCAGGCAGAGCTTTTGGAGCTAGTACAAGACGCCCCCAGCATGGACGGGCTGAATCTAGTCCAGGAAGTCACCACCCGCAAGGTTTACGAGTGGTCTGAAGCCACGGACTCGGTTTGGGAGTTCAGTCCTACAGTCAAACCTGCTAACGGCAAAATGTGGACGGTGGTAGCGCTAGACTTTGGGATCAAGCGCAACATCCTGCGGCGTCTGGCGAGTTACGGGTGTCGGGTCATCGTTGTCCCCGCTGACACCTCGCCGGAGGAAATCCTCAAATACAACCCGGACGGCATTTTTCTGTCCAACGGCCCCGGAGATCCGGCGGCGGTAACGGAAGGGATCGCTACTGCGAAAGCTTTGTTAAAGTCGGACAAACCCGTATTCGGCATCTGCATGGGACACCAAATTTTGGGACTTTCCTTGGGTGCAGAAACTTTTAAACTTAAGTTCGGCCATCGGGGATTGAATCATCCAGCGGGTTTAACCGAGCAAGTAGAAATTACTAGCCAAAATCACGGTTTTGCGATCGACCCCGATTCCTTAACCCCCGAAGTAGAGATTACTCATCTCAATTTGAACGATCGCACCGTAGCCGGATTGAAACATAAAACTCTGCCACTGTTCTCAGTGCAGTACCACCCAGAAGCCAGTCCGGGCCCGCACGACGCCGATTATTTATTCGATCGATTCGTGCAGTCAATGCGAGACAATCAGAAAGTAGCCAGCAGTAAGTAGTCCTTAGTCAGCAGTCATTAGTCAGTAGTCATCAGAGGCTGTTTATGTCGATCGCTTCTGACTAATGACCAATGACTAAAAAACTGTAGACAAAAGACCAAAAAACTCCTATAATGAAGCCTCGACTTTAAGCCATATCTAGCTAGGAGGGTGTCATTCCTGAGTCATTGACCCTGACCGTTAGCCTCAGAGGCACTCGCGAAGTCAAGAATAACTATCAGTTATTTCGCTTGACTGGCCTGCTGGACGCTTTTTCTGAGGCCACTTTTCGGAAGGTAATAAGCAAATGTATTGACGAGGGCCCAAAACACGTAATTTTGGACTTGTCTCAGATAGACTTTGTGGATAGTTCAGGCTTGGGCGCACTTGTGCAACTTGTCAAAAAAGCCCAAACCTTGGAAGGGACATTGCAAATTGTCTCAAATCCCCGCGTAACTCAGACTGTTAAACTGGTTCGCTTAGAGAAATTTTTGTCTTTGCAGCCTTCGGTTGATGAGGCGGTAAAAAACGTCAAGGATGCTTGACGCCAAAGTGGATTAAATTAGCTATCCGGTTCTAAACGCTGGATAGCAAATTTTTATTTTTTTGCTGGTAAAACAATACCAATTTACCCAGAAGCTGTGACACGCGCCAGCCGCTATTTCTCCGATGCTTAGAGTTTCGGTGGATGGGCAGTAAAATATGTGTGGCAAACACGCGGAAAAATGGTATAAAAATTAGAGCATCCCGATTTGGTAAAAAGCCTTTTTTAGGAGTGCGATCGTCGCGCCAAGCTTTGCCTATATATCTCGCTTCGTGCTCTGAGAGCGAACAGTCCTGTAAAAGCTATAATTGCGGAAGTGACGAAAGACGAAATAAGTAAGTAACTAGAAAAACCAAGCTGTGCGGAAGTTTTATTTAAAAAAGTATGTCGCCGATCGCAGATGACGGACTCAAACTGAGTCTGACGGATATCAGTTTAAATCGAGTGCATCCTGCGAGGGCTACACCAGCAGAAATAGAAAGAATTTCGCCTGCAGCCTGGGCATATTTGGGAGATGCAGTGTACGAACTCTACGTTCGGAGTTCGTACTTAGTGCCACCCAAAAGATTGCAAGCTTATCACGAATTGGTGGTGGGGCAAGTACGAGCCGAAACTCAAGCGCGTCACTTGCGATCGCTCTCTCCTTACTTGAACAGTACAGAATTAGCAATTGTCAAGCGCGGCCGCAATGCTGCAGCGGGCCGTTCTAAGCGAGCAGATCCAGAGATATACCAACAAGCCAGCAGCTTAGAAACTTTGATCGGATATTTGTATCTCACCGATCCCGAAAGATTGACCGAACTTCTGGCACTTTTAGATATTGAGACTTAAAGGATTTAGCAGTTAAGAGTTGCGAATGAGGAGGGATTAATTAACCATCCTTGCACGGCCAACATAAAACCTCAAAAATCTTGATGGGCAAAACAGGATTTATCAGTTATTAACTAGCAATTTGAACACAGCAAAATCCTTGCTCCCTCCCTAGAATATCTAAAATCTCAAAGCCCCAAGATTGCTCCCTCAATCAAGAATCTCAAATCTACAATCTACAATCGACTAGCCTTCAGCCAAAACGTTTTGACTACAAGAAACCAATGAGAAAATTTACCAGACCCAACTCCTCGCGATCGAATTCCGACAGCAAGCCATTCAAAAGCGAAGGCCGCCGTCAGGACTCACAACCATCCTCTCCCCGCTTTGAACGCAAGCCCCGTCCCGATACTCGCGGAGTAGACGCGCCTCAAAAGCGATCGACCTTCGCCCCGCAATCGCGAGAAATGCCCGTGAGAGCAATTTTCAAACGGAGAGTCGATGCCGACAGCCAACCGGAAATTCGCAGAAATAATCATTTCAAAGACAGAGACAGCAGCCCGCAGGAATCCAGGGGCAATTATTACCAAGACAGAGACAGCAGCCCCCAGCCGGCCCGCAACAGTTTCCGAGACAGAGACAGAGATAGCAGCCCCCAGCCGGCCCGCAACAGTTTCCGAGACAGAGACAGAGACAGAGACAGGAGCCCCCAGCCGGCCCGCAACAATTTCCGAGACAGAGACAGAGACAGCAGCCCACAGCGGGCCCGCAATAATTTCCGAGACAGAGACAGCAGCCCACAGGAATCCAGGGGCAATTATTACAAAGACAGAGACAAAGACAATAGCCCGCAGGAATTCCGGGGCAACCATTTCAGAGACAGGGACAAAGACAGAGACACTCGCCCTGTTGACACTGCCTCAAATACAGTCGTGCAACCAGACGCAGACACAGACGACATGATTTACGGTCGCCATGCGGTGCAAGCAGCTTTAGAAACAAACCAAGTCCTCAACCGGATCTGGGTTGTTCCGCACCTGCGCTACGATCCCCGCTTTCATAGCTTGCTAACCGAAGCAAAAGCCAACGGCAGCATTATTGACGAAGTTGACGATTTGCGCCTCGACTACATCACGCGCAAAGCAAACCACCAAGGCGTAGCCGCCCAAGTATCAGCTTACGAATACCTGGATTTGAGCGAACTGATCGCAAAGGCTAAGTCGGCTTGCGAAGATCCAGTAATTGTGGTGGCAGAAGGACTCAACGACCCGCACAATCTAGGGGCGATCATTCGCACCGCAGAAGCATTGGGATCTCAGGGCATGGTGATTCCCCAGCGGCGGGCTGTTGGGATTACCTCGGCAGTGAGAAAAGTGGCAGCAGGGGCATTGGAAAGCCTGCCCGTGGCGAGGGTTGTCAATCTTAACCGGGCGCTGGAAGAACTCAAAGAGGCTGGATTCTGGATTTATGGCACTGCAGCAGGCGTCGGTCAATCTATAGAGACAGTCAAGTTCTCCGGGCCCACTGTTTTAGTGGTGGGTGGTGAAGCTGACGGTTTGAGCCTTTTGATACAGCGCGGATGTGACGGATTAGTTTCAATTCCTTTAAGGGGCCATACTCCTAGCCTGAATGTCTCGGTAGCAACGGGGATGGCTTTATACGAAATTTACCGTCAGCGCGGGCCCAAAAAGTTTCACGTACACGGATCGTAAAGGTGCTTGAAAAAAAGAGCACAACAGAGTAGTTTATTGTGGATGCCGCCCAGAATTGAGTGGCACCACACCCGGAACAAGTAAGGATAGTCGATCGACTGTCGTTACTTGTTCAGGCGAAAGTAGAAGGGGCGTAGCCCCTAGGTTCAAACAGGAATTCGACACAAATCTATTTAGATATATTTAAATAGGTTTGGATCGGTTCTTGGCAGCAGTCAGCCACGTGTAAATAACAAAAGCCTAGGCGTGTTCGCAGCACCCTGAAAACACCGTCAAATACATTAGAAAAGCAGATGAAAGAATTCTTGATTAGCTTGCTCAACTTTTTCGGATTGGCTTGGTGGGTTGAAGTTAAAACTTCAGCGCCGCGGTGCATTTACTATTTTGGCCCGTTCTTAACCGATGGAGAGGCGGAAGCTGCAAAAGCAGGATATGTAGAAGACATAGAAAATGAAGGGGCAGAAGGTGTTAGTGTTTCGATTCACCGCTGCAAACCAATTACTTTGACGGTTGCAGAAGATATGGGAAAGCTTGGTGATGCAGGGCTGTGGCCGGTTTTGAGCGGTCAGTAGCAACAGGGGAGTTTTGAGTTTTGAGAGGGCTACGCTTCTATCGCAACGCTGTGCGGTTTTGAGTGGTGATTTATAACTTCAAAACTGTTGAGTGTTGGGTAATAAATTGCTTGTGACAAAATCCCAACTCAACACTCGCAATTGCCAACTGCTTCGGGGTGACTCTCAATCCAATGATCGATGTCTGCAACTACCCGATCGGGAATTTCCCAAGGGAACAAGTGGGCGGTATTTGGATAGCACTGCCACTGACAATCGTGGAGGTGGCGGGCGGTTTCTAAACTGGATGCTGAGGTGATGTGCCGATCGCCTTCTCCGGCCAACACTAAGCACGGACAATGAATGTCGCCCAGGTGGAGCAGTCGATCGTATCCTGCCCTGAGAGCGGTATTTAATGCCTTCGTGGCCGTGTTGGAAGTCTTGAGGTAGGCGGGAGTACCTGCCTGTGCTAAGTAGCGGTAAGGGGTGGCGTTATGCTGCTGTATCAAGTAGCGAAAGAGCGATCGCCTAGCAAAAGTATCAATATTCCACTGCCAACCGGGTATCACCCAATTGATAATTCCCGCTAAACCGGTGTAAAGGTTATCTTGCCAAGAGATGGGAGGGTGACTTCCTCGCGGTTTTGCTGCGGATGCAAGTAAAATCAAACCGGTGACTCGCTGGGGATATTTCATGGCTAATTCCATCGCTAAAATCCCTCCCAAAGACCATCCGATCACCAAACACCGATCGACTCCTAATTTGTCTAATAGTGCTTCTAAATCTACCAGATGATCTGTCATTTCAAAGGGAACAGAGGTGCGGCTGTTGCCGTATCCGCGCAAGTCTGGGGCGATCGTTTGGAAGCGTTTTGATAGGTGTTCTGTAAAGACGGACATACAATCGCCGGAACCTGGATGGCCGTGCAAACAAAGAATAGGAAATCCCTTGCCTTCGACGGAAACACTGAGTTGTTGATGCGGCATTTTTTAACTGTTTGGGCGGTGCGTTGTCCCCCGCTATAAATTGTATATTCCAGCGGTTAAAAGCTGGGGTTTCGGACAATGTAATCGGCAATTTTAGAAATAGACTGGCGCATTTGTAGCTCGCCGCTGCGGCTGTCAATCACAGTAATCACATAGGCCTCGTCGTCGATGCTCATCGCTAAAGTTGTGCCGAGCACCCAGGAATTTTGGCCTGTTTTTTCCCCCAACCACTGAGCTTTCGTTCCTTCCAATGCGGCAAATCCCAGAGCGTGATCGTACTGGCGGTTGAGAGTTTCTATTAATAGTTTAGCACCGGGTGTTTCGCCGTTGTAAATTTGCACCATCATTTCGGTGAGTTCGTTAGCAGTCACGCGGTTGCGACCAGAACCGGGGTTGGAGGGCATAATTCTTTCCCCCATTAATTTGAAGTTGACGCGGGTGACTTCGTAGCCGCTATTATCTAAATATTGATTGATGTAATCCGAACCCAAATAATCGATTAGTTGATTGGTGGCGATATTGCTGCTGTGATAGATCATTTCTTCTAACAGTAGCTGTAGCGGGTAATTGCGATTGGACGTAATCTTTGCCGATGCGTCTTCGGTGAAATTACCGCGAGTGACTAATACTTCTTGGTTCAGACTAATTTTTTCTTTATCGACTTTTTGCATCAGGGCGACAGCAATCGGCAATTTAATTAAGCTGGCCGGACTGATAGGAGGCACATCGCCCCGCAGGTTTACGCATTCTCTAGAAAGGTTACAAAGGCCGATCGAAGCTTGAGCAGACAAACCGCTTTCCCTGGCAAGCGCACCCAACAAATCAGATTTTGCTTGCTGCACTTGAAAGGTTGCTGCTGTTAAATTTTCCCGGTATTCTTGAGTTTTTGAGGCAGTGACGGAAGCTAAAAATGAATTTTGAGGAACTTCCTGCAAGTTGTTGAGGGCCTGATGCCAGAAAAATTGAGTTTGCTGCGAAGATGCGATCGACTTATTTTGCTGCTGTTTAGTTTCTACGGCTCTGTTGGCTAAACGGACTGCTTGCTGTAAGTTGTCGTTAGCCCTCTTTTCTACTAATATTTGAGCTTCCACCGCTTGCAACTGCTGTAGCAGTTGTTCTGGAGGATTGGCTGCGAAGGGAACTAAGCCGGAAAGGATGCTTGGTTCTGGGGAGGGAGAGGAGGGTTGTTCTAATTCGGTGATCAGCCCATCGCGAATTTTGTAGAGTTCGTCTAGGGAACGCGGGTTAGATGATTGAGAGAATGAACTTGCGATGGTTAACATCTGAACCAGTCCAATGCCGGCTACTACTGCCGCCATCTTGTTGGCGATCGACAAAAAACACCTCATATCTCGCATATTTAACATCCTCAACACCACCACATTCAATATAAGCAGCTATTGTTACATCAGTCAAACTATTTTAGATTTTAGATTTTAGATTATTGTAGATGTTAGATTTTTTTAGATTGCAGAATAAATCTACAATGTACAATGTGAAATCGGAAAGTTAGATCGCAGCAAAATAACCAAAATAAAGGGAGCGATCGCTCGAAGGCAATCAACCCCCTCTAAATATTGCGAACTATCTACTTTTTGCGCCGCCGCCGCCAGTCAGCACCCAACCGCTTGAGGTAATCCCAGCCGCGTTGGGGCCAGACATGATCGCTACCTATTTTTTCGGCAATCCAGCGAGCGACTTTGGGGCCTGTCCAGTCTCCGCCGTCGGGGGCAGGGCCTAGCAGGGCTTGTCGCAGTTCTTCTTGCTGTTCAGGATTCAGCAAGGATTTTGCAGGAGGGGGCTGGCGGTCTCCGCTGCGATTTCTCACAGAGTTAGGCCCTTCTCGGTTGTAGCGCTGGACAATTTCTTTGGCGTAGTCGTAGTTGAGGCCTACGACTTGGGCTGCTTGTTTAATAGTCCAATTTCTGGAAACTAACAGCAGCAAGTGCCAGCGGCGCGACTCTGTGGTGTTTTGTGCCTGCCGGTAGCGAATTTTGAGTTCCTCTGCCGTCAGGTGGGATTCTAAGTGAGCTTTAGGTGGCATTCCTCCAACGGGGCATCGGGAACTTCTTACCATATATCTTGGGTTTTGGGGATAATTCCGGATGAAATTATTTTCCTGGGGATCGATCGGGCAAATAAGTAGCTTTTTTTACCGCAGATGCACGCAGCTAGTCGCAATTGAGGAAGGACTGCTGTTTTTTTGCAGGTGCGCGCAACAGGAGACCACGGCGTGGCGGTGAGCGTTCCCAGCTTTTTTGTGAACCCCAGATTTATGACAGGCTTGTTGACCGAAAGCATCCAGGATACAAGCCGCCGGATTCATTCCGAAAGCAGACTCAGGATCCAGAAATAAAAAACCTGTATCCGATGAAACTTGCCCCCCGAATTTATCCGTGGAGTCAATGCTTCAATTCTAAAATCTAAAATCTAAAATCTAAAATCTAAAATCGATTGACCTCTGGCACAGGGGGCGTGGATCGGAAAAGGTCGATCGCTATTTTCTTCGATCGGGCAGCGGCCCTTAATTCACTCGGCTGAATGATAACTTTTAGTCATTTTTGACTAAAAAAGTATTCTTCATAATCTGACCCTAATTATTAGGCTATATACCGCCATGATCTAATCTTTTATTATCATATTTTTTATATTAAGTTTATTTATTTATATGTTCACAGGAGATTAATCTTCTATAAAATCAGCTTAAATGCTGCTAATTATGCCCTTTAAAATAACTTAAGCCTAATAAACAAATATGTATTGTGAACTATAATATTCTGAAAATTCCCCGGAATAAAGCATTCATAACCGGGAATTGGTTTATTTTCTATGCCGTCTTTTTCTTCCCTAAATACTTGGTTGCGTCGAAGAAAAGCTAGGTTCTATCTAATATTTGAGAATTTAGATTGCAGAATTGGGAATGACTAATTTCCTAATGATTGTGATCTTGCATACACATTCTTGGAGGCATAACCTAATTATGTAGGGGTCTCATTGCACACATTACCCCTTCTTCAAATAATTCGCAAGTCCAACCACTTGTTGCATAAGTTTTGATACAGTTGCATTCTTGGTTTGTTAAAAGATGAGGTAAAAAACTCGATCGCTATTTTGTGTTCGGTGGGATTTGGGGAATTTAATCTATTGTAGATAAAATGACCTATCGCCCGTTAGCGGAGTCCTCTTTGAGGCTCGAACTTTCGCCACAAAAATAGCCGACTTTGCCTTCGGGCTGTAAGCAGGTACAATTGCCAGTTATATTAACTGTATTGTCTCAAAGTAGAAAGAATAAAGGTACGAGCATGGCATCCATCCGCGAGTTGCACCGACAACTGGTCAATAAAGAACGCTCTGCTGTGGAAATTACTCAAGAAGCATTAGACCGAATTACCCAGCTAGAGCCGAAGTTGAAAAGCTTTCTGTGCGTGACGGCAGACAGCGCACTGGCGCAGGCCCATAAAGTGGATGCCCAAATCGCAGCCGGAGAGCAAATTGGCCTGTTGGCCGGCATCCCGATCGCCGTTAAAGATAATATGTGCACCGAGGGCGTTCCCACAACCTGCGCCTCTCGGATTTTGGAGAATTTTGTGCCTCCCTACGATGCAACCGTCGTCTCCAAACTCCAAGCAGCCGGTGCGGTGATTGTGGGTAAGGCGAATATGGACGAGTTTGCAATGGGGAGCTCGACAGAAACTTCTGCTTATCAAGTTACCGCGAATCCTTGGGACTTGGAGCGCGTGCCCGGAGGGTCTTCTGGCGGTTCTGCCGCAGCGGTAGCCGCTGGAGAATGCGTCGTGAGTTTGGGTTCGGATACTGGGGGCTCAATCCGCCAACCTGCTGCTTTTTGCGGGTTGGTGGGGCTGAAACCAACTTATGGGTTGGTTTCTCGCTACGGTTTGGTGGCCTATGCTTCTTCTCTCGATCAAATCGGGCCCTTTGGCCGGACTGTTGAGGATACGGCGATTTTGTTGGGGGCGATCGCGGGTTATGATCCGAGAGATTCCACGAGTCTTAATGTCCCAATTCCTGACTACGCTCAAGCTTTAAGACCCAGTTTGCGACCCAAGGGTCAAATTAGAATTGGTGTAATTAAAGAAACTTTTGGTGTAGGGCTGGACTCGGGGGTTAAAGACGCTGTTACTAAGGCGATCGAGCAATTTCAACAATTGGGCGCAGAAATTCAAGTCATTTCTTGCCCCCGGTTCCGCTACGGTTTACCCACTTACTACATCATTGCTCCCTCGGAAGCTTCGGCAAATTTGGCGCGATATGATGGAGTGAAGTACGGTTTCCGATCTCCAGACTCCGATAATCTTTTGGATATGTATGCCAAAACCCGCTCTCAGGGGTTCGGTGCGGAAGTTAAACGCCGGATTGCGATCGGCACTTACGTATTGTCGGCTGGATATTACGATGCCTATTATCTAAAAGCTCAAAAAGTTCGGACTTTGATTAAAGAAGACTTTGAAAAAGCTTTTTCTCAAGTTGATGTTTTAGTCTGTCCCACTGCTCCTACTACCGCATTTAAGGCAGGCGAAAAATTCAATGATCCCCTGAGTATGTATTTGTCAGATTTGATGACTATTCCCGTGAATCTTGCTGGTTTGCCAGCTTTGAGTTTGCCCTGCGGATTTGATGATAAAGGACTGCCCGTGGGTATACAACTGATTAGTAATGTTTTGCAAGAATCTCGGTTGTTTCAAGTGGCTCACGCTTACGAACAGTCTACGAATTGGCACTTACACCACCCGGAATTGCATTAATTTTTGAAAATCGGCGGAATACGGTGGCGGAAGTTAGTAATCGATCTTGGCTAATTGTCTAAATTAATAATTTGCCATTAGCTTTTGAGCGATCTCTAATTTCCCGCGTGCTCTATCTATGAACAATTTGCTAGTATTCCTTTTGTCTAAATCGCTAATAGCTTTTGGGATAGTTTTGGCCGTTGCTTATTCTGCTGCTTGTGTATTCCTATTTGTAGCGCAAGGTAAGTTTATCTTTTTTCCTGCGCGGGCGATCGAAACTACGCCAGATGATTTTCAGTTGAAATATCAAGATGTCTGGCTGCCAATTTCAACTAAAACAGGCGCGGTTGACAGCGTGCACGGGTGGTGGATTCCTGCCTCGGAAAATCCCCCCAGCCCCCCCTTAGCAAGAGGGAGAGCAAGAAAGGGAGAGGCTGTTCCCTCTGTTAACACCGGAGGCTCGGATAGCCCCCCCAGCCCCCCCTTGCCAAGGGGGGGAGCTAGAGGAGTCGGAACGTCCCCGCAAAGTGATAGACCGACAGTCGCTCCGCTTCCCCCCCTTAACAAGGGGGGGTTAGGGGGGGTAGTTTTGTACCTGCACGGCAATGCTTCAAATGTGGGATCAAATGTCGAACACGCTCATCGATTTCATCGATTAGGTTTGTCGGTATTTGTGATGGATTATCGTGGTTATGGAAAAAGCCAGGGCGATTTTCCGAGTGAATCTCAGGTTTATGAGGATGCTCAACTTGCTTGGGATTATTTGGTGAAACAGCGGGGGATTAACCCGAATCAAATTTATATCTACGGTCATTCTTTGGGAGGCGCGATCGCGATCGATCTAGCCGTGCGTCACCCGGAGGCGGCGGGGTTAATCGTAGAAGGATCTTTTACTTCGACGCGGGCGATGGTGAATTTCCAAAAAGGCTTGTTTTGGATGTTTCCGATCGATTTTTTGCTGACACAGCGGTTTGATTCTCTTTCAAAAGTCGATCGCCTGCAAATGCCCGTGCTGTTTATTCACGGGACTGCTGACAATGTAGTTCCAGTGGAAATGACCAAAAAACTGTTTGATGCAGCACCTGAACCCAAACAGCTTTACATAGTTCCTGACGGAGGTCACACTAATGTGGCACAGATCGGGGGCGCAGAATATCTGCAAATACTGAGCCAATTTTTAGGTTCTTGAAAGTAGATAAAAGCTATTGGCGGTAACAGGTTAAGTTTGATATCTGTACCGCCTGCTCGCACTTCTAACAGTAGATATCTAAAGCAGAGCAGTTATCCCGATGATACCGCTTAGTAAAACCTTAATACATTCAGCCACCAGTCATTCAAGGCATAGCAATAATTGCAGTAATTGTTCGTGTTTATAGCTTGTTCTTTCTTAACTTCGCAGCCTCGCCGAGATATTTTTCGATCCGGCATCCGGGCGCCACAGAGATTGGCATCTGTAAGATTAGTTTTGTTCAATCTCGCATCGGTCAAGTCGGCCGATCTAAGGTCGGCACCCCTGAGATTTGCACCGCTTAAATCGGCTTCTTGGAGGTCTGCACCCCTGAGATTTGCACCGCTTAAGTCAGCAACTCTCAGGTCGGTTCTATTTAGTTTGGCGGCGCTCAAATTACTGCATTTTAAGTTAGCCAACTGGAGGGATGCGCCTCGCAGAAAACTCTCGCTGAGGTTGGCATTTTCTAAGTTAGCTCCCCTGATGTCTGCCCTGCTCATGTCGGCTTTGCTGAGGTCGGCGTCAGCCAAAAAGGCGTTTCTCATGTTGGCGTGGTTTAAATTAGCTTCCATTAAGTCAGCCGCAGTCAAGTCGGCATCAACTAAGTCGGCCCTGTTGAGAGTGGCGCGACTCAAGGAAGCGCCAAACAAATCTGCACGGCTCAAGGAAGCGCCAAATAAGTCGCATCCGGGACATCCTCTGGTTTCTAGCAACCGCTTGACTAGAGACAGATTTTGAGCTTGTAAGGGAAGTGCCGCGCAAAATGGGAGTAGCATTATCGCTGCAGTCAGAATTTTCAGTTTGATTTTGGTCATAGTCGGGGTAAGTTCTGTAACTGCCTTTCATCACCGATTTGTCTGCTGGACTTACGCGCGGGGGACCAAAAACCCGGTTTCCTCGTTAATTCCTCGCTTTGACACTCCCCAACCTAAAGGTGTGGGGATTCTTGCTTCATCCGTCCTCTCTAGGATTATTGCTAATCCCCTGTTTGGATACGTTCACAAGCGCACACGGACTGCCCGACCGCATTTGAAATGATTTACTTAATTGTTTGTTCCTCTTTCCTACACTATGTCGCACGTAGCTGAGCATTGTAGACGGGGAGAACCCAATATTGGCTATCTAGGCGTTTTATCGCGTTGCCATTTCTCTCTTAACATAGTATTCCAGAATGTGTCAAGAGAAAGCCGTCATAAAATGACGGGGCTTGTACCCAAAATTTTGGTCAAACCCAATATTCTTAGCAGAAACCGGGTTGTTGGCGCAAGTCCTACTCTAGTGCATTGACGCGGCTCGACGGTGTAAGGTTCGATCGCGCTCACGGATATTACTTACGCCTTTGGGATGAGAGCGCGCACTTCAAGGCTCCCTTGCAGCGAGCGGCGAGCTGCAGGATTCCCTGAATACCAGGGATTCGGGAGCTGGCGACGGCGGAAGCAAGTGGCTGACTCCGACAACGGATAAGTATTTGTAATCGATCCAGTTGGATTTTGCTGCCGAGGGCGATCGTTCTCCGTACAGGCGATCGGTAAATAAGCCAATTGGCTTAGACTCTTAAGACATATTGCTGATGCGCTGCCTTCTATAAAGAAGATAGCATTTTTGTGTGATCCCCGAAATAATACCGAGCAAGGAAGTATAAAAAAAATTCCACGTGTCTCGGCGAGTGGGAAAATTGGGTATAGCTAATACTTTCAGACGAGGAAAATAGATGTCTAACAGCATAGATCAACTTGCAGAAGGCGGGAGGGGGATCAAACTCCTGTGGCAGATTGCAGACGAGATCAATTACACCCGGACTCTCGACAATCGAAATTGTTTGTCGCTTAGCAAAAATTACGAAGTAGAAGGTCGCAATCGCTCCCAAAATATAAAAAAAGCTAGCGTTTTAGATGGGTTAATGAATTTATTAAACACCTGGGATTGGCAGACTGAAACAGAGCAGGAAGAATATCTGCATGAAACTTGTGTTCAACATATTAGCCTGCAAGTCAACACAGATGTCAATGCTTTAACTCAAGTTTTGTTGTGGTTTGAGCAGTTGAAAGATTTATCGCTCCCCAATGAGGTTTGGTGGAAGTTTCAGTTGGCGTTGGCTGAAGGTTTCACTAATGCCGTTCGCCACGCTCACAAATATTTGCCAGTAGAAACTCCTATTAAACTGGAAATTAGGGTGTTTAACGGACGGTTGGAACTCAAAGTTTGGGATTGCGGGCCGTGTTTTGATTTTGATGCTAAGGTGAAGGAAATTCTGGCAGCAGATAGAAATAACGGCTTGGATTTAGAGGTTTTGAACGATGCTTGCTTGATGCCTAGCAGACAGAAAACTTTGGAACCGTCTCTATTTCTAATTGCTGGGTAGCTTTGGGGTGAGGGACAATTAACAGACTGGCACGGTGAAAAATGTGTTATTCTAAAAACGGTGTTAGGGGAAAAGTTACGGGTTTTGTCTCCGCGTGGGTGAGGGGTTTTGGATACTGCCTACCTGCTGCGGCTTGGGTTAAGAGCTATGGTCTTGGGTGACTCTATAGCGGTTCGATTGGAACGGGTGCATCTGTCTCATTAAATATTAAAAACTAAACATTAAAAGTTAAAAATTATTCACACTAATTTTTGAGCTTTTAATTTATCATAGTATCTGGTAGCTCACCAATTACTAATGATTTCCAAAGAAACTTTATTTGTTCTGTCTCTATTTCCCTACTTGGGATTTCTCTGGTTTTTGACTCGATCGGGAAAAACACCCCGTTTAGCTCTGATGGGATTTTATGGCACTCTCGTTTTTGTGGCTGTGACTATTCCCGCAGCAATTTACGCAAAAGTTGCCTACAACGAGTCGCTAGCAAATGTCGATTGGCTGCACGGTTCTGCGGAACTATTCTTAACACTCGCCAATATTTTATTAGTTTTAGGCTTTAGGGAAGCGGTAATTAAAGCCAAAGCATCGTCACAGAAGGGCGGCGAGGAGCAAGAGTGTCTTTTAGATGGGGGAGAATAGCCGGGCTCATCTCAGTTTGGTATTTACTCTCTGCAGAAATGCTCCAGAATAGCTGCAATTACCAGTTAACTGTTGACATAGCAGTTTGTGAGCCGCCAACCTGCAAAATTTTAGGAAAGTATTAGAATATATGGAAACTCACATCAAGCAATTCTAGTGTCCTCACCTTGGTTTCTTGCCACGGGCTCAACCTGAGAGCCGAGATTTTGGGTTAAGAAAGCGAGTTTCTCAGGTATTATCGAGAATAGTGCTCTGGGCGTGAGTGGAAACAGACTACCATGTTGCTAAGTTTAGCTGTGGTGGGAATCTCCAGGTCGGAAAAAAGATGAGCTATTGCCTCAATCCCCATTGCCAAAAGCCGCAGAATGCTGACTCAAGCAATTTTTGTTTGGCGTGCGGCTCTAAATTGCTACTGAAAGAGCGTTACCGCGCCATTCAACCTATCGGTGAAGGAACATTTGGCAGAACTTTTTTAGCTGTCGATGAAGATAGGTTGAAAACTCCCTGCGCCATCAAACAATTTTTCCCCCAAGTGCAAGAAAAAGCCGAATTAGAAAAGGCAACTGCACTGTTCAAACAAGAAGCTCACCGACTGCACGAACTCGGAGAGCACCCGCAGATTCCAAGCTTGCTGGCTTCTTTTGAACAAGCCAAACGTCTGTATCTTGTGGAAGAGTTAATCGAGGGAAATAATTTGTTTCAGGAGTTGCACCAGCGGGGAGCTTTTAGCGAGGAACAGATTTGGGAATTGTTGATCAATTTGCTGCCTGTTTTGCAATTTGTTCACGAGCAGCAGGTGATTCATCGGGATATTAAGCCGGAAAATATTGTGCGGAGAACTCCCCAAACCTTGTGGGCGGCGGCGGGATACAGCACCTCAACTCCTGGTAAAGGAAAAGGAGGGGCAAATTTACCTCAATCTTCTGCTGGTATGAAAGGGCTAATTGTCGCTGAATCTCCGGCTGTACAGGGGAAGGCGATGGGGGGTCAGTTTGTGCTCGTAGATTTTGGAGTTGCTAAGCACATTACCGGCCTTTCTGAGGCGCAAACTGGAACGATAACTGGAACTGCTGGCTATGCGCCCATCGAACAAATTCGCAGTGGCAAGGCGTATCCGGCGAGCGACCTTTACAGTTTGGGCGTTACCTGTATTCACCTGCTAACTGGGGCAGTATTGAAGGATTTGTTCGATGCTTTGGAATGCAAATGGATTTGGCGATCGCACTTGGCGCAAAAAGGCATAAAAGTCAGCCAAAAATTAGCAACTATTTTGAATAAATTGCTCAAAGATTCGGTACGAGAGCGATATCAATCCGCTGCTGAAGTGTTGCAAGACTTGGTAAATGTTGGGCAATATCCCCGCTCTCAAATCAGTTATAATTCGCCCACAAAAATAGCTATTAATTCGCCAGTAACTAACTCGCAGCCCAATAAGGCAACCGCCGTCTCCGCCGCGCCGCCCCCCAAGATTCATGTTGTGCCATCCGCTGGCAATCCGAAATTATTGTCTAATAACTGGCGGTGCGATCGCATTCTCCACGGTCATTCAGCCTCGGTTAATGCTGTTGTTATTAATCCTCAAGGCAATATTCTCGCTAGCGCCAGCGATGATAAAACAATTAAGCTGTGGGATCTGCAAACAGGTGAATTCATCCATACTTTTTTCGGCCATTCCGCAACGGTTGATGCTGTGGCAATCAGCCCAGACGGGAGAATGCTAGTTAGCGGCAGTTTTGACAGAAAAGTCATTGAGTGGAAGCTGGATAAAAAGGCGATGATTCGCGAATTTTACAGCGATTTTGGTTCGCCGTACAGTCATCGCTACGGCTCCGTGTACTCGGTGGCTTTTAGTTGCGACTCTGGAGCGATCGCGAGTGCCAGCGGCGACAAGAGTATTAAATTGTGGAACCAGCGCAACGGAGCATTGGTTCAAAAGCTTTCGGGACATTCTGACAAGGTTTTATCTGTTAGTTTTCGCCCTCAAAGTATGATGCTTGCCAGCGGTAGTGCTGACACAACTATCAAGATGTGGCTGGTAGGTATTGGGGAGAGTGTACGGACTTTTGTCGGTCATTCAGATTGGGTTTATGCGATCGCATTTAGTCAAGACGGCAAGATGATTGTCAGTGGAAGTGCCGATGCTACTGTTAAATTGTGGAATGCCGATACAGGGGAATTGATTAATACTTTGAGGGGGCATTCTGATGCGGTGATTTCGGTGGCGATTAGTCCCGATCGCGAAACGATGGCTAGTGGCAGTCGAGACGGTACGGTTAAACTCTGGAACCTTGAAACAGGAGAATGTTTGTGCAGTCTGGCTGGGTACAATCCGGTGGCTTTTAGTCCTGACGGCCAAACTTTAGTCACCGGTGGGGATGGTGGCGAAGTGTTAGTTTGGCGGGCGTCTGTTTAGTTGGGCGAGATAAGTGACATACTTGTGAAGGCGATCGGTGTCAGTGTCAAGTAAACGACTGGCCCAAGAATGTACATTAAGTTGCGATCGCATTTCTCGAAATACCACAGCCTCCCCGCGATTGTCTAGAGGAAAAACCCAAGCATCAAATCCAGCCGACTTGAGACGGCTAACAGTTCCCTCGCCATCTTGCACCCACAATTGAGGGCTAATCCGAAGCGGTTGACAGGAATATTCACCGACAACAATTCCCCCCACAGAAACGCTAGCATCTTCTCCACGATTGGAAAGTTCTTGCAAAATAGCTTTGAGGGAATTGAGTTTTTTCCCGTCTTGTACTTGCTGCGGTGTCAGCTTGACAATGACCATTTCTAAAACTTCCACAGGTTTTGTCGATCGTACAACGTTGACTGGTTCCGCTGGCCAATGGTTATTTATTTCCGGTTCCGCCTTCTCGATTTCCTCTTCAACCTGTACTGTTTCTACCGGCTTTGCAGTGTCTACAATTATCTGAATTTCCTCCCCATCTTTCTCGATTTTTCCACTAATCTGTAAGATAGCATTCTCTACAATGTAAGGTTTCACTTGTTCGTAAGCCTTGGGGAACACCACAGCTTTTATTTGATGTGTCAAATCTTCTAACTGCAAAATTGCCATCGCATCGCCTTTTTTAGTCACTACCATTTTGATAGCGCTGAGCATGACAATAACTGATACTTTCCCCTTTTTATCTGCTAACTGTTCGAGAGTCACCACATCGGGGTCTTCGTTTACTTGCATGAGAAACTTTAGGGGATGTTCTGACACATAAAAGCCAAGCAGTTCTTTTTCTAAACGCAATTTCTCCTGTTTGTCATAATCTGGTACCAATTTAGATTTTGGCGCCGACTCATAGGTATTGACTGACTTGCCAAAGCTATTCGCGCCTAACAAGTCAAAAAGATTACCTTGGCCGCTTTCTCTGTCTCTTTTGCGGTCTTGCGCCCATTTCATCACCCCTTCGAGGTCGTTTACTAATTGATGACGGTTGGGGTCAATTTTATCAAAAGCACCGCATTGAATTAATGCTTCTAAAGCGCGGCGGTTGACAGAATGGAGATTTACGCGATCGCACAAATCAGCCAACGATTTAAACTTACCCTCTTCCTGCCGCGCCGCCAAAATATTTTCAATTGCCGATTCTCCCACATTTTTAACAGCCGAAATTCCAAACAAAATTTTATCTTTTGCAGAGCCAGTCATCTGCTTCGGCATCGGTGTAAAAGTAAGTTCCGAGCTATTAACATCGGGCGGATCAACCTCAATACCCAGCTTGAGACAATTGGCAATATATTTCTGTACTTTATCCTGATCGCCCCTGTTAGCAGTCAGCAGTGCAGCCATGTATTCTAGAGGATAATTCGCCTTTAAATATGCCGTTTGATAAGTGATATAAGCATAGGCCATTGAATGGGATTTATTAAAACAATATTCCGCGAATTGCAGCATCTGCGCGAACAGTTTATCAGCAATTCTTTGACTGACTCCATTCTTAGTTGCGCCGTCGATAAACGTTTCTTTTTGCTTCTGCATTTCATCAGCTTTCTTCTTGCCCATTGCGCGCCGAAGCAAGTCAGCTTGTCCCAAAGAATAGCCCGCCAAATCTTGAGCCATCCGCATAATTTGCTCTTGAAAGCAAAGCGTTCCGTAAGTCTCTTTTAAAATAGGCTCTAATAACGGATGATCGTACTCAACTGTTTTACCGTGCTTGCAGTCAATAAACTGCGGAATCAAACCTGCATCCAGCGGGCCGGGTCGGTAAAGTGCCAAAATAGAAGAAATATCATCAAGACAGGAAGGTTTGAGTTTTTTCACTACATCCAGCATTCCAGAGGATTCTAGCTGAAAAATACCTTCTAAATCTCCTCTTTCTAAAAGTCTATATGTTTTATCTACATCATCGGGTAACTTTTTGATTCGGCCAAAAGTCTCTTGAGCTCTGCGCTCAATATCAGAAGGTAGCATTTCTGGATCGACAATTAGATTTTGGGTTTGCTTAATATAATCAACAGTTTTCTGGAGCGTTGTTAAATTTTTTAATCCCAAAAAGTCCATTTTCAGCAGCCCCAAAAATTCCAAATCTTCCATGAAATATTGGGTAATCACAGCACCCTCATTATTCTTTTGCAGCGGTACAAGTTCATCCAACGGCTCTGAAGAAATTACCACACCTGCCGCGTGAACCCCATAGGTTTTGTTGGTTCCTTCAATGCGAATTGCCATGTCAATCCACTGACGAACGGGGACTTCGGTACCAGTTTCTGCATTTATGCAAATTGTATTTTCATAGTTGTCTTTAAATTCCTGTGCAGGTGTTTCATTGGAAATCATCACTTTAAGTTTTTCCGGTTTTCCCCTGGACACGGGAATTAGTTTTGCCATTTCGTCGGCTTTTTTGTAGGGAATACCTAACACCCTCCCAACATCTTTTAATACAGCTTTTGATGTCATTCTGTTGAAAGTAATAATTTGCGCTACGCGCTCGCTACCATATTTTTCCGTAACGTATTTAATCATGTCGTCCCGCCTTTCTATGCAGAAATCGCTATCAATATCTGGCATAGATTTCCGCTCTGGATTGAGAAATCGCTCGAATAGTAGTCCGTGGTGTACGGGGTCTATATTGGTGATTTTGAGGACGTAGGCAACTAGAGAACCTGCGGCAGAACCGCGTCCTGGCCCTACTGGAATATCATTGTCTCTAGCATATTTTATGTAGTCCCAAACTACTAAAAAATATTCCGAAAAGCCCATCTGCTGAAGCATTTTCAGTTCGTATTCTAGTCTTTGTTTGTAGACAGGGGGGATTTCATTTCTGGTGCGGGCTTTGAGGCGTTCTAAGAGTCCCAGCCAGGATATTTCTTCTACATAAGTATCGGCTGTATGTTCTGGGGGAATTGGAATTGTGGGAATTCGAGCTTCTCCTGTGAGCTCGTATCTTGATACTTTATTTGCGACCTCTAAAGTGGTTTCGATCGCCTCTTTGATTGTTTCATCATCCAAATGGTCTCGAAACAGTTGCGCCATCTCCTCTGCGGACTTAAGATATTCAGTACCGCTGTAGCGCATCCGCTTGTCTTCTTCAATCAGTTTGTTGGTGTTAATGCACAGTAAAGCATCGTGTGCTTCTACGTCGTTGCAGGAAATATAGTGCGAATCATTGGTGGCAATTATTTTAATCTTGAGTTCGCGGGCAATTTTGACGATTTCAACATTAACAATCCGGTCTTCCGGGGAACCGTGGTCTTGAATTTCTATATAGTAATCTTCCCCAAATACTTCTTTATACCATGAGGCTACTTCACGGGCAGTATCTAGCTTATTTTGCAGAATCATTTGGGGAACTTCGCCACCCAAACAAGCACTGGTAACAATTAAACCTTCTGAGTATTGTTTTAGCAGTTCTTTGTTGATGCAAGGTCTAGCAAAAATACCTCTTTCTGGCATTCCCTTTAAGTGGGAAATTGTGGTTAGCTTGACGAGGTTTTTATAACCTTGGGTATTTTTAGCTAAAACAACTTGATGGTATTTTCTTCTACCTCGAACTTTTACTTCAATGTCGCCGTTGACGACATACATTTCATTGCCAATAATCGGCTTGATATTTTTATTTCGGCAAACTTTGATTAGCTCGATCGCCCCGTACATCACCCCGTGGTCTGTAAGGGCGATCGCGGGCATCCCCAATTCCACCGCCCGTTCTGCGAGCTGTTGTAGCTGAGACGCCCCGTCTAGCAAGCTATAATCGCTGTGAATGTGCAAACCAACGAAGGACATAGGGATTTAAAATATAAGATTTGAGAATTTAGATTTTACACCATAGGCGTGTCAAAAGGTAAAATAAAAAACAAAGCTTTATATCACTCTTGAGCTGGTTTGTGCTGGGGGTCTGATGTCGCAGCGCATCAGTTCGCCTCCGCCGTATTTGTTAACCATTATCAATTGTTGAGTTACGATTTCAAAGTTATGCGTTAAAATATTGAGTGCTATAGTTAAGCATTTGGTGTGATTTTTAAAGAAAAAAAAAAGGTAATTAAATGCTGCACAATTATCAACTAGCTCTCGCAGAAATTCCATCACTTGCTCAAACTATTGGGGAGCACTTTAGCAGTTTGCCTCAAGTTGTAGCCGTCGTTTTAGCAGGTTCTCGAACAACTATAGTTACTGATGAGTCGTCGGATTTTGATTTTTACGTGTATGTTGAAGAGGATATTCCTGTTGACATACGCGAGGCGATAGCGAGACAATTTTCCGATCGCATCGCAATCAACAATCAATTTTGGGAACCCGGGGACGAGTGGATAGATATTAACACTGGCTGCGGTATAGATATTATGTACCGCAAGCCCGAATGGATCGAAGAAGAACTCGATCGCGTCCTTGTCAAACATCAAGCATCAGTAGGTTATTCAACCTGTTTCTGGTGGAACGTTCTCACCTCAGTATCATTGTATGACAGAGACGGTTGGTTTCAGCAATTGCAAGCTAATGTCGATCGACCTTATCCAGAACAACTCCGTCAAGCCATAATTGCCAAAAATTATCCGATTTTGCGCCACCAGATTTTTTCATTTCGCCACCAGCTAGAATCCGCTGTTTTGCGCCGCGATTTAGTAAGTATTATCCATCGAACAGCAGCTTTTTTAGGCAGTTATTTTGATATTGTTTTTGCTGTTAATTCTATCCCTCATCCGGGCGAAAAACGTCTCGTAGAAAGGGCCACAGCTTTGTGTTCAAAATTGCCGGAAGATTTGGAGAGCCAGATTCACAGTCTAACTAATTGTGTTTCGTTACCTGCGGGCGATCGCCAAATTTTACATTGTCTTGATGGACTGGTTGACAGTCTCGATCACTTGTTGATTGAGGCAGGTTTAATTGCTACTAATTCTGTGGCGTTGCAATTCTGAAAGATTGGTGAATTAGATTTTTTTACGAACACAGGCGGGACGCCTGTTCCACAAATACAGGGCGGACTCCTGTGCTAGAAATACAGGCGGGACTCCTGTGCTACAAACCGATAACTTTCCTAAATATCGATCGAACTTTTACAAATTTGCTTGTTTCAAATAACCTTCCAAATCTTTAATCCGTTCTTGCGTCACTCTGGCCCTGCAATAACCGTAGGTAGAAGCAGCCAAAGAACCGCCTTCAAACTGTCCTTTTGCATAATCACAATTTTCATCTCGAAATTTGATCCAAGTACGCTGTGCCACAGTCAATCTCTGCTTTTGTCTACTGCTGATTTTTGCTTGCAGTTGCTGATAGACTTGATTGAGCTTTCTGTCGGCTGCCTGAAACTCTTGACTGGAACAGACATTCATCTCTAGTGTGGTTTGAGGATTTTTGCAGTTAGGCTGTTGGGCGACTTGTACGGGAATGTTGCTGGCTTTGCTGGGAAGCAAAAATCCGGCTGTCAACAAAAGCAAACTTGCCGCAAATTTTACGCAAATAGTGCTATTTTTCACTTCGTTTCTCCTTTTTTTAATCTTTAATTTTCTCGGCTGGTTGAGCCGATCGCCAAATCCACCAAGCTGCAGCCCACAAAGTAAAATTGCCGAAAAGAGTCATCGCCGCTTGCAGGGTAACGATCCATTCTAGGGCGGGAGAGTTGTCAAAATAGTGCCATGTACAGGCACACATAGCGCTGACAAGAGCGGGCAGCATTCCGGCGGAAAGGGCCCACCAAGCTCGGTTTTGAGTGACTTCGCCGTAAGTCCAAATTAACCAGATGGCGGCAATCCACTCGACGACGCTAGAGACGTGAATAATCCAGGTGGGAATTGACAAAGCGTGCATTTTTTGTATTGTGAACGAAGAAGATGAAAAATTTATTGATAACGAAGATGAAAGATTTATCTATCGGGACTTACGCAACTGTCATATTAAAGTATGATGCGTCATACAATTCTAGATTAGCGAGTTGAGATTTTATTAGATTTGCGATTTGAGCTGACTGATGACGTAAAGCCTTGAAGCTTGATCACAGTATCATTTTTTTGGGTAGTAATATTATCAAATTTCACATCTCAAAAAAATCTAAAATCCAAAATCTAAAATCTAAAATAGTTAGATTCCCCATCACAAACAAACAAAAGAGTAGAAATGCGAGCAATTTTGTGCGGCTATTACGGTAAAGGCAACGGCGGCGACGAGGCGCTGTTGGCATCGCTACTGCAAATGTTACCAGATGGCGTGACGCCGATCGTCCTGTCTGGCAATCCTGTCGAGACAAATCAGCGGTACGGGGTAGCTGCGCGCGATCGCATGAATGCCTTTCAAGTTCTCGAAGCACTCCGCACCTCCGACGCGCTAATCTGGGGCGGCGGCAGTTTAATCCAAGACGCTACTAGCATAGCGAGCCCTTTCTATTATGGTGGTTTGATGGGATTAGCCCAGCAGATGGGCTTAAAAACTGTCGCTTGGGCCCAGGGAATTGGGCCTTTGAAGCGCGAAATGACTCGCAAGTTATCTCAGCGCTGTTTTGCTGGATGCACCGCCGTCAGCGTGCGGGATAAAGGTTCAGCTACTTTACTTGCAGATTGGGAAATTCCCTTTACTTTAGCGCCCGATCCCGTGTGGGCTTTGGAGAATTCCCCCGTGTCGGGTTTGTGGGATTTACCCGCGCCAAGAGTTGCTGTTTGTTTGCGTTCTCATCCTACACTAACTCCCGCTCGTTTGTCAATCTTAACTCAAGCTTTAGTTGACTTTCAAAAAGCAACTCGTACCTTAATTTTGCTGCTGCCTTTTCAAGCGTCTCACGACTTAGAAATTGCCCAACATTTGCACGAAGCCCTGTCGAAAAGAAGCTGCATCCTCAGTTTAGACGATCCCAGAAAATTGAAAGGAGTATTCCGGGGAGTCGAAATGGCGATCGGGATGCGCTACCACAGTTTAATTATGGCAGCATCCGAAGAATGCCGCTGTTTTGCCCTCAGCTACGATCCCAAAGTCAGCCAGTTAATGGAAGAGCTAGAAATGCCCGGATACTTATTATCAGAATTGCCAGACGATCCTTATTTAATCAGCAAAACCTGGATCGAACATTATGCTAACGGCGACGCCTTATCGCCAGACAGGATAAAATTTATAGTAGAGCGATCGCTCTTTCATCGCGAAGTATTGCGAGCCGCGCTCCAGTAATCTCATTGAGAGGTGAAATACAATGACAGTCAGTACAGCCGACTTAAAAATTACCTGGAAAAAATTACCAGATGATTTCATTTTAGAGGATCAACCTCTGCAAAATATCGACCAACCCTTACTCGCTGCAGCCTTGCGAGAAATCTTAGAAATCGCGGGGCTAATTTTGGAGGGAACATTAGTTGCCCCTAATATGGGGATTTGTGCCACCTTAGATAATAAGCTAGTTATCAAAGCTCCAGATTGGTTTTATGCCCGCAACGTACAGCCACTTTCTAGTCAAGAAATTCGTCGCAGTTACACTCCCAACTTAGAAGGAGAAGTCCCGGCGATTGTCATGGAATTTTTGTCAGCTAGTCCCAACGATGAATATTCAATAAAACCAACGTATCCGCCGGGAAAATGGTTTTTTTACGAGCAAGTATTGCGAGTGCCAATCTATGCAGTTTTTGAACCTGCCGCCGGACTTCTCGAAGTCTATCAGTTGAATTTATCAGAAAGATATCAAGTACAGCAGCCGGATTCAAACAATCGTTATTGGATTGAAGGAGTTGGATTATTTTTGGGTGTTTGGCAGGGAACCAAGGCCGAAAGAACCGGATATTGGTTGCGGTGGTGGGATGAGAGCGGAGAGATGTTATTGTGGGGAGCAGAAATGGTAGAAAGGGAACGGCAGCAAAGGGATCTCGCTCAACAGCAAGCCGAACAAGAACGAGAACGATCGGAAAGATTAGCCGCCCAATTAAGAGCAGCAGGCATTGAACCAGAAGCCTAATGCAATAATGAGCAATTTAAAATTGTCCCTCTGCAATTTAATATTGCTCATTAATTAAAAAGTATTGAACAACCTCGCAAAAATCAATATTTATCTGCGTTAATCCACGTTCATCTGCCTTCATCAGCGGTTCAAAAATACATTCAGGAGACAGCAAAATTGGCAAGAGTAAGAGTGCGGGAACACGTCAATCCCCTATCAATCAGATATCAAGCATCTGCAAGTCCCCCGGATTGGACTAAAATCTATGCTGACTTAAACTTACCGCTGCATTTAGATATCGGCTGCGGCAGAGGACGGTTTTTGTGGCACATGGCGCAAATCCAAACAGACTGGAACTTTCTAGGATTAGAAATTCGGGAACCTCTGGTAGAGGAGGCGAATCTTTGGCGGGACGAAAAAGGCTTGACAAATTTGCACTATTTGTTTTGCAATGCTAATAGTTCCCTGAAACCAATTTTAGAAACTTTACCTGCAGGTATTTTGCAGCGAGTTAGCATTCAATTTCCCGATCCGTGGTTCAAGAAAAAGCACCACAAACGGCGGGTAGTGCAGCAGGAATTAGTTAATGAATTGGCAATTTATCTGGGAATTGGCGGCGAAGTTTTTATCCAGTCAGATATTGAGGAAGTAGAAAGAGAAATGTGCGATCGCTTTTCATCTCACCCTAGTTTTCAACGTCAAAATGGCGACGACTGGCTAGCAGAAAATCCCCTACCTGTTGCTACTGAAAGAGAAATTGCTACTCTCAAACGGGGCGAACCAGTTTATCGAGCACTGTATCAGAAATAATGCTCGCTTTTGCAAACTCACCTTTGTAATAAACGTTATAACTTACATCTTGCACCTTTATTAGGAACAGGCATCTTGCCTGTTCCACAAAACTTAATTTTCTTGTGGAACGGGCATCTTGCCCGTTAATAAAAGAATTATTTCTAACTTAAACCCAAGATTGTAGCCACATCCGAATTTGCCATTCCATTTGCGACAAAGGCAGTCCCAAATAGATAGGCATCCAGAAAATAAAAGCACCTAAAACCAGAAAAATAATTGTTACCCCCATCCCTCGGAGTCGAGTTTGAGGGCTGTGCAGCCACCTGTCTACCCACCAAGCAAGTGCTAAGGCTGCAAACACAGAACAGCCCATATAATGGTACAAAAATATGCAGCGAGTTACCTTCATCCAAGGCAGCAAATTAGCGGCCCAATTAACTATTAAATATAACGCCAGCCACATTTCAGCAGTCGGCGGAAACAAAATCGGCCGCTGCTGTTCTATGGTGTCAACTGAAGCCTCGCTGCGCGTTTGCAGCCACACTAAAATCCGGTGAACTAAAACTCCTATTACTAGCAGTAAAGCTAAGGTTGACAGCCACCAAAGCAATGGATTTCCCATCGCGTGAACGTCAAAAATTGCCTGAGTTGCACCTTCAGGTAAAGGGGGCAAAACCGGATCAGGTTGGGCATTGCTGCTAGCTTTTTTGAAGAAGTAAACTATGGGGCGCAGCATCAAAGGCCAACTGTACCACGTGGAACAGTAAGGATGTACATCTGGGCCGCTTTTAATCCGCTGGTGATAAGTCAAAATTTCCGTTTGCATCTGCCAGAAATTGGGAGTTGGATTAAAGTGCAGGTGAGGAATCCAAGAGATGCTGTAAACTAGAATAGGAATAATAGCTAGACTTAAGCAGAGTTCTATAAAATTGAGTTTAGTCAGTTTTTGTACGGGACTTTCGGCAGGAATTAGAGGTGAATCTACCTCGTGGCTTTGTTCTTCATTTCCTCTGTTACCCTGGATAAAACGAACGACCCAAGCACAGATTAAAATTAGATAAGTACCGAAAAGAAACCATAATCCGTTCCATTTGATAGCCGCAGATGCGCCGAAACCTATCCCGGAGAGTACCAGCCAAAGCCAGCGCTTTTTGCCTTCTGCTTCTACGGCTTTTAAAATAAATAACTGACCTAAAATTCCAAATAAAACCAGATAAATGTTGTTCAGCGCGTAGCGAGACTCAACTAAAAACAGACCGTCGCAAGCGATCAATAAAGCAGCAATAAAAGCAAAGGTGCGGCGCGGAACTAGCTGATAAGCCAGGGCTCCCACAACTAGCGGAATAAAGGAACCTGTAAGAGCATTCAGCCAGCGGTAATCCCAAGGGGAAAGCAGGGAACCAGCCATACTGTTGACGGCTGTTTTGCCGAAGGGAAGGTGAGTTCCGATCCAAATGCCGATCGCAATTATGTACTGGCTCAGAGGCGGGTGAGCGTTGAAAAAGGGAGTTTTTGTGAGATAATCGTTGGCAAATTTAGCGTAATAAACCTCGTCAAATACTAAAGTATTAAATCTCTCTAGTTCCCAAAAGCGGAGAGCTAAGGATAGGAGGAACACACCGAGCATTCCCAGGGCAAAAACAAAAATTGATTTGTTGGATTGTTTTTTGTTGGGGTTCATAAAACATCAAAAAATAGTGGATGCTAGGTTTGGGAGCGATCGCTAATTTAAAAATACTGAGTTGAGAATAGCGTAAAAATTACAATTATGACTTTTAACCTTCGCCCAGGCAAATCCGATGCGGGCGATCGCGCTTGGAGGGTGCAGCCAGAGGCAGCGGCGGGATGGCACAATATACCCTCGATGTAACCTGCACGCAGGAAGGGAAAGTGCATCTGATAAGCTGCGATCGACTATGATACCCCTTAACAAGGTCTGGTTTAAGGGGTGTTTATGAATCTCAGGCTGTGGGTTTGGGGGATAGCTGTAGGTGCGAGTATCTTGCTAGGAGTCCCGGCGTTAGCTGCACCCAGTGCGATTAAAATTAGTCAAGGGGTATCGCACCAGGGAGGGGGAAATCCTGCGGAGGCTGCTGCTGAAAGAGCTTTGAAAGAAGGGGATCAACTGTACCAGCAGGGGACGGCGGAATCTTTAAGAAAAGCACTCGCCAAATATGAAGAAGCGTTAAAGCTGTTTCGGGCCGGGGGCGATCGCGGTGGGGAAGCTCGCACCCTCAACAACATCGCGAGTGGTGGTAAGTTTGTGGAGTGTCAATGATGAAGGAACGGCGAATTTAATGGCGAGTTTTTATCAGGGAATGTTGCAAAAAGGATTAGCACCAGGGGCGGCGTTAAGGGCGGCACAATTGGAAATGTGGCAGCAAGAAAAGTGGCGTACTCCTTATTATTGGGCGGCTTTTACGCTTCAGGGGGAATGGTAATTAGATGTGATTTGTTGCTGTCCAATTTTTGTACCTACATTTTTTGAATATTAGTGCCTTGAAATACAGTACAAAGGGTAAAATTTGAGGAAATGCAAAAAGGTGTCAGCCCATGCTTTTTCAAAGTCGATTGATTGGGTTGAGTCTATTGAGTACCTTGGCGCTTTACTGGGGACAGCCAATAGCGGGAGCCATGCCTATAGCGAGAGTGGCAGAAGTAACAGCACAAGCCAGCACTAAAGAGGCGGCTGACAAAGCTTTGATAGAAGGGGATCAACTTCGCCAGGAAGGGACAGGAGAATCTTTAAGAAAAGCGATCGCTACATGGGAAGAAGCATTAAAACTGTATCGAGAATTGGGCGATCGCGGTGGGGAAGCTCGCACCCTCAGCAATATCGGCGGTGTCTACGCAGCATTGGGAGAACAACAGAAAGCGTTAGAGTATTTAAGCCAGTCCCTTCCCCTGAGTCGGGCAGTAGGCGATCGCCAGCGGGAAGCTTTCACTCTCAACATAATCGGCATTGTCTACGGAGACTTGGGAGAAAATCAGAAAGCCCTAGAGTATTACAACCAGGCTCTTTCCCTGAGACGGGCTGAGGGCAATCGCGGTAGCGAAGCTGCCAATCTCACCAACATCGGCACTGTCTACTTAAATTTGGGAGAAAACCAAAAAGCCCTAGAGTATTACAACCAGTCCCTTCCCCTGAGACGGGCAGCAAACGATCGCCGTGGGGAAGCTCTCACCCTCCTTGGCATCGGCAGTATCTACTCAAAATTGGGAGAAAAGCAGAAAGGGCTAGAGTATTACAACCAGTCCCTTTCCCTGAGTCGGGCAGTAGGCAATCGCAATGGGGAAGCTACCACCCTTGACTACATCGGCGTTGTCTACTCAGAATTGGGAGAAAACCAGAAAGCCCTGGAGTATTTCAGTCAGTCCCTTCCCATGAGTCGGGCTGTAGGTGATCGCATACAGGAAGCTCTCACCCTCAGCAACATAGCTTCTGCCAAACGCGCTCAAGGCAACCTCACCGAAGCCCTCACTAACATTGAAGCCTCCCTCAAAATTATTGAAAGCCTCCGCACCAAAGTTGCTAGCCCAGAACTCCGCACCTCTTACTTTGCCACCGTACAGGACTATTACCAGTTCTACATTGGCCTGTTAATGGAACTGCACAAAACGCAACCCAAATCTGGTTATGATACCAAAGCCTTTGAAGCCAGCGAACGTTCCCGCGCCCGCAGCCTCCTCGAACTTCTTCAAGAAGCAAACGCCGATATTCGCCAAGGCGTTTCCCCAGAATTATTGCAAAAAGAACGCAGTTTACAACAACAACTTGATGCCCTTGAAAAACGGCGAATCGAAGTTCTCAATCGCCCAAACCACACTCCCGCCCAACAAGCAGAATTAGAAAAACAGCGGCAAACTTTACTAGCACAATATCAGGACATTCAAACCCAAATCCGCACCACCAGCCCCCGTTACGCAGCCCTCACCCAACCGCAACCCCTAACCTTGGCACAAATCCAACAACAAATCCTCGACGATCAGACAATTTTACTTCAGTATTCTTTAGGAAAAGAGCGCAGCTATCTCTGGGCCGTCACTAAAAACAGTATCACCGCTTATGAATTACCAAAAGCTGCCGACATCGAGACAATTGCCAGAAAATTCCGCGATGCTGTCACCGCTCCAAGTTCCCGAGACAGCCCCGATCAAATCGCCCAAGCCAACGATGCTATCAGTCAAATTATCTTACAGCCCGTTGCTGCCCAACTCGGTCAAAAGCGCCTGCTGATTGTTGGGGATGGCCTTTTGAATTCCCTCCCCTTTGCTGCCCTTTCGCTCCCCGGGAAATCCGGTGAAAATGGGAATCTGCCTTTAATAGTAGACCATGAAATCGTGATCCTGCCTTCAGCTTCCACCTTGGGAGTATTAAGACAAAACTACAATGACAGACAACCTCCTAATCGGAGTTTAGCCATACTCGCCGACCCAGTTTTTAGCGCTAACGATGAACGAGTTAAAAATTCTTCTTCAGCCACCACTCAGCAAGCGGTAGAATCAGCAAATCCTGGTTTAAGTCGCTCCAGAGGCGACAAGACCGGACAGTTTGACCGTTTAAATTTTACTCGCCAAGAATCTCAAATTATTCAAGCGTTATTCCCGGCTAATTCTCGCACAGAATCTTTGGATTTTGAAGCCAGTCGTGCCACAGCAACAAGCCCAAATTTAAGCCAATATAAAATCATTCATTTTGCCACTCACGGTTTCGCCAATAGCGCTCACCCGGAACTGTCGGGAATTGTCATGTCGCTGGTAGATGAAAAGGGCAACCCTTTAAACGGATTCCTGCGACTTACTGATATTTTCAATCTGAAATTAGCAGCCGATTTAGTAGTGTTAAGTGCCTGTCAAACCGGAATGGGGCAGAACATTCAAGGCGAGGGCTTGGTAGGATTGACACGGGGATTTATGTATGCAGGGGCTCAGCGAGTGGTGGTGAGCTTGTGGACTGTGGACGATGAAGGAACGGCTACGTTAATGTCGAGTTTCTATCAGGGAATGCTGCAAAAAGGGTTAACGCCAGCGGCTGCTTTAAGGGCGGCGCAACTGGAAATGTTGAAGCAGGAAAAGTGGAAGTTTCCCTATTATTGGGCGGCTTTTAACCTTCAGGGGGAATGGCGATAAATTTTAGGAAAAAAACCAGCATCAATTCCCATTTCGGGCGAGTGTAAGTCTGGCGAGAACTTTTTGCGGTGAATCTGGATACCAAAAAAAAGCGGCTCCGCTTGTCGCAGAACCGCCGTCACAGAGGATGAAAAATCAAAACTTAACGCACAGCGCCCTGTACTGAAGGTGATTCAATTGTTTTCATGAAGTACAGCTTGACTAATTGCCAGCCGTTCGACAGATACAAAGGCAATTTTTGGAAGAACTGCAAGAATTTCGGAGTATTAGAAGCAACAATTGCAGTCAACTGCTGATTGTTCTTGAGGCAAACATCCAACCGTTCATAAAATTCTGGATTGTTCACGTCAAGCATGACGGGGAATACGCGACCTGCTGTTTCGTTGGTCTTTTTGATGACTTCAATGTCGTATTCGCGAGCATCGAGACCGAGCGATCGATAAAAACCACCGCGCTGGATATCATTGAGATACATTGTCGCGAACACTGACAGCAAGAAGAAACGGCACCAAAGCTTAGCGCGCCAATCGTTCAACATCTGAGGCTGAGCTCTCATCACCGCATCGAAGAAATCTCCGTGGCGGTTTTCATCCTGGCACCAATTTTCAAAGAATCGGAAAATCGGATAAATCTGGTCTTCAGGATGGGCTTTTAAGTGCTGATAAATCGTGATGTAGCGCCAATAACCGATTTTTTCCGACAAGTAAGTCGCGTAGAAAATAAACTTCGGCTTAAAGAATGTGTAACTGCGGCTCTTTGTCAAGAAACCCAAATCCAGGGACAAATTAAAGTCCGAGAGAGCTTTGTTGAGGAATCCGGCGTGCCGCGCTTCGTCGCGCGACATCAGGTTGAAACCCTCGGCTAGCACGGGATTTTTTCCTTTGAGCCTGCGTCCCAATTCTTTGTAAAGCAAGAACCCAGAAAACTCAGCGGTGCAGGAACGTTCCAGGAATTCAATGAACAACTGGCGCTTTTCGCCGTCGATGTGTTCCCAAGATTGATCGAACTCGGCATCCCGCACGAAGTGGTTTTTGTTGTAGTCAACGCGGAACTCTTGGATAATTGCTTCTAGTTCGGCTTCATTTACCGAGATGTCCATTTTGGCCATCTCGTCAAAATCTGTTGTGTAAAATCTCGGCGTGAGAATAGTTTCTTTGGCTGGGGCTTTCACTCCCGGCCGCAGTTCTTCAAAAGTGGGTTTTTTGAGGGAATCTACCATATGTTTATTGGATTTCTGCTTATAACTACTCGCTTGTTTCCATTGTCGGGTACTGCGGGCGATCGCGCTCGTGTATGTCCGGCCAGCGCTGGCGGTGCGCTTGGTTTCGCGCTCCGTGTGGAATCCCGGTCTAAGCTGCTGTAATTTCCACGCCCTCCAGTTTACCAAGCTCTCGCCCGCGCAAATATGTTGCTGGCGTTAAGAATTGCTACGCAAAATTACTCACTGGGAATGGGGCATGGGGCATGGGGCATGGGGCATGGGGCATGGGGAATTTGGGAATTGGTAGTAAATAACCAATAATTTCGGACTATTCACAAATATCTGCTGGTGTCAAGCTGTTTAAACACGACATAGAAAGTACAAAATGTATAGAGGGACTCCAATTCTTAGAATAATCAGGCAGGACGGTCAGAAAATGAGCAATTTAGGTGTTAGTTACCTTTTATGGGCAGCTTGTTTTTTCGGCCCATTCGGACTCCACCGCCTCTACAACGGCAAGATTGGTACGGGTTTGCTGTGGCTGTTTACCTTTGGTTTGTTTGGGTTTGGGCAATTCTTTGACTTGCTGCTGCTGCCGAACATGGTGGATGAACACAATGCCAGTCTCAGGGGCAAACTTGGCGTGTCTCGCGAAGGTATACCGCTATATCCCAGCAGCGGGGCGATCGCCGCGACATATCCCAAGCCAACTCCAGACCAGTTAGGGGTTAAACTCCTGAAGGCAGCTTATACCAAGAACGGAAGATTATCTGTCACCCAGGGGGTGATGGCAACCGGCGCTACTTTTGCCGAAGTGGAAGAGGCTTTCACGGCAATGCTCAAAACGGGTTATGTGAGTATCGAGAACGATGCCGTAACTGGCGTCGTGCTCTACCACTTTCACGAACTTTAGCTGCTGCGGGTGCGTTACCTAGGGGATTTTGTCTATTTTTCCAGAAGCTAATCGCGCTCCGCACCCTACTACTTGATATTGCTAGCCCAGCAGTTGTTGCGGTTTTTCGAGTAAGCATTGCCGACAAAATCGGCTAGAATGTTTGTTTGTCTATATAAGCAAGCAAAAACTATTTAGCGTCATGGCAGTCCCTAAGAAGAAAACCTCCAAATCCAAGAAGAATATGCGTAAGGCCACATGGAAGCGCAAAGCTGTCGTGGCAGCTCAGAAAGCTCTGTCTCTGGGCAAATCTGTTCTGACTGGGCGTTCCAACAGCTTTGTGTATCCCGGCAATGAAGAAGAGGAGGAAGAATAGAAACGGAATAGCTGGTAAAAGTATAGTCATTTATAGGCATGGGAGGCTTCAAGTCCCTCCCCATTCACTTTTACTTTGAGCGGATTGACCCGCCTCGGCTGAACTACGCAGCTCCCTATCCCATTGCTGAACGCATTTGGGATTGCTTTTCTTAGGATGTTGTACGAAGCGTTGATATCAGAATTAATTAACTGACCAGTCGATGTTTTGTACAAACCTCGCTTGATACGCTTACCAGTAAACATCGGCTCTTTTTCTGTTTTCCCGTAAACAGGAATTGGGTCTAAACCCAGAAAGCTACTTCTGGACGTGTAGGATTCTTCCTGCACAATTACTGTGATTCCCAGCAAGCGAGCTTTGTATTCTAACATCTCAATTAATCGAGAGTGAGGAATACTGACAAAATTTTGGTTGGTTTGTTTACCTAGATTGATATCGGTTTTCCACTGTGCATTTTTGCCGATGACCAGCGTTCCAATTTGGTTCACTACCAAATGGTCAACAATCACGCGACTAGCATGATGCAAGTAATTATCAACTTTTTGATGGCGACAACGAGTTAAGCGCTGAATCCGGGGTGACGTTTTGCGGTTCCCTTTTAACTGGGATTGTAATCGTGAAGAGCGTTTGTTGTAGAACTGGTTAATCGATTTCAATGGTCGCCCGTTGATCAACAAAGGGGTAAAACCCGGTTGATTTGAAGTTAACGCCACTAAATTGTCCAGTCCCAAATCAATACTAGCTACAGAGTTGGCATTGCCAAGGGTGGACTCCGCTTCATCATAAATCACCTCAATTACATAGGAATCACATTTCGGAACCAGCCTAACTTGACAAATCTGGTTGGGATTGAGTTGGGTTTTAATTGAAAGTTCAGTGCCGGAAAGTTTAATGATTCCTTTCTTCAACTGTTTGCTGCTAATTGCTTGAATCGTGTAAACGAGAAGGTTTCGCCCTTTAGTCTTATCTTTGTACTTTGGCAATTTTGGGCTACCCGTGAATTTTGAAGAGTCAGCTTTGTAAGCTTTAACGGCTTCAAAAAACGATTTCCAATTCTTGTCTAGCACCATCAAGATTTGCTGACTTACTTTAGCAGGCAAAGCCTTATATGCTTCGTGAGACTTCATCAATCGGTTCATTTCGTTATAACTGACATAACCCCATCCATAAATAAAGCTCTGACGAATGACGTAATTGGCGGCATTGTAGAGGTTTTTGGACTTGAAAGCTAGTTCGTCAATTTGGGCGAAACGGTGTTCCGTTGATTTAATGATGTGCCTCTGTGTTAGTTGCATTTGAGACTTGCGTTCTTCAGGCTGTGCGTATTCCTTATTCAACACTTACAACATAATACCATTATTGTTTATAATTGCTTATAAACTCAATGAAGTTTTACAATACCGGGCATAGGGCGAACCCGATGCCCGATCGATCAATCCTTTTTTGCTGTGGGTAAAATCAGCATGGCATCGCCAAAGGAATAAAAGCGGTACTGTTGCTCGATCGCCTCTCGGTACAAATCCAACAGCCGAGGCCTTCCAATCATCGCACTTACCATCATCATCAAAGTAGAGCGGGGCAAGTGGAAATTGGTAATCATCCCCTCTACAACCCGCCACTTGTAACCAGGGTAGATAAACAAATTGGTCGGGCCACAAAAAGGTTGCAAGGAAAAATCGCCACTCGCGGCGGCGGCTCCCTCTAAAGCTCGCACTGCTGTTGTACCCACGGCAATGATCCGCCCGCCTCGGGCTTGAGTTTCCCGGATTTTCTCAACGGTGGCGGGGGGTACTTCCACCCATTCGCCGTGCATTTTGTGAGCCGTCACGTCTGTCACCTCCACCGGGCGAAATGTCCCTACTCCGACGTGTAAGGTGACAAAAGTTTTTTCTATTCCCCGCTGTTCCAAGCGGCTGAACAATTCTTCGGTGAAGTGCAGGCCTGCTGTGGGGGCAGCCACGGCCCCAAGCCTATCGGCATAAACAGTTTGGTACTGTTCCGGTGAAGCTTGGGAATTTTCGATGTAGGGCGGCAGGGGTACGTGGCCGTATTCGTCCAAAAACTTCGCCAGATTCTCATCTGTGGGGATGTCAAACTCCAACAGCCGTCCCCCTGTTGCGTCGTCCCTCTCTATAACTGTTGCAGTCAATCGACGACGATGGGGCATCGTGGCATCGGGAAGGCAACAGCAAGGAGCTGTGGTCGAGTTCTCACAGGCAGGGGCGATGGGATCAAACTCAATTTTTGCTCCCAACTTTAAGCGTTTCCCCGGTTTAACCAAAGCCAGCCAACAGTTGTGCTGCCGTTCTTCCATCAACAATATTTCAACAGCCGGGCCGTTGGGTTTGTGCCCGTAGAGCCTCGCTGGCAGCACGCGGGTGTTGTTGAGTACCAGCAAGTCCCCCGGTTGCAGCAAATCGGGTAAATCCCTAAAAATCCGGTGTTGCTGGCTGCTGGGAGAATCTACAGCCAGCAAGCGAGAACTGTCCCTCGGCACTACGGGATTTTGGGCAATGCGCGAGGGCGGAAGTTCGTAGTCGTAGCCGTCCAAAGACCAGTCCATCTCTGTCATCGAGTGAATTCCTGTGCGATCGATCTGTCAACTGGGTAACAAATTGGGTAAAAACCCCCATCCAAAGTCGGGTGCTTTTCCCCTTGTGGTGGCGGGTATAGCCCGCGAGGATAGAGGTGTAGCATCAGCTTTGCTCATAAGGATTGTTATGGAATACCTCTACTACATCGCCAATACTAGCCTTACTCTGAGAGTCGTGGATTACCTACGCACGGCTCATCATCTTCCCTTGCAATTTATCACTGTTATTCACCAAATTGACGGCTGGGTGGTAAAGGTGAAAATGAGCCAATATTTAACACCCGAAATGCACGGGGATTTTCGGGCTTTTATGAACGAACTCGGAATTCCTTACGATCCTGAAATTCGCTTGCAAATGGCGCTGTGGAGTTTGGAAACCGGACAGTCGCCACTGAGCGTGATGCGCCGCTACCAGGTGGCAGTGGTTTGTCACGGCAGCCCTGACCGCAAAGAAATTGAAGCGTTTCGCCAGCAGTTTGTCAAGGGTCTGGGATATTGCCCGGAAACTCTGGCCTAGATTGCTACGCATATAAATTAACTGTGATGACAGAACAGGAGAGGGAGAGAAGGGGAAAGCGGGAGAAGATTTAACGCTTTTTTCAGCTCCGTTAAAGCTCAAGAGAGAAATGCGCGACAGCCTAGGCAAGTTAACAATTAAAAATTACCTAGTGGCATTACTTTGAGATTTTACCCTCTAAATTTTAATTATATATTTTTAATTGCTAAAAGCGGAGCGAATGTATTCTTGCAGGGTGAGTCGGTAGTTTCCTGCAACGGCGGATTGAGAGTTCGCTGCTGTTAATGGTGGTAAGATTTGCTTAGTTTTTTGTTGTGAAGGTTCGCACCTGACTAGGGCGACATCAAAGCGACAAGAATTATTTGTTAAATCTGGACGAGTGCTTAAAAATATTTCGGCTGTTTGCCAAAGTTTGGCTTGTTTTGTGGTGGTAACAGCCAGCATTCCACCAGCATCCCAATTTCCCCGGCGGCGAGTTTTTACCTCTACAAATGCTAATGTTTGGGAATGGGGAATGGGGAATGGGGAATTTTCGTTACCTCTGTTGATTTCGCTTTCTTCATCTCTTCCGAGGGCGATGATGTCAATCTCTCCCCAGCGACAGTGCCACTGCCGGTGCAAGATTTCCCAGCCTTGCTGCTGTAACCAGTCGGCGACTAAGTTTTCTCCCAATGTGCCGATATCCCTAGAGTTTGGGGATTGGGGGGAATTGGAGTCAGCCGTCGCGATCGGGCGATTCCCTACGGGATAGCTACGCTTGACGCGCTTTCTGGTAGAATTCAATTCTGAACTGTCACGACTGCTCATTAGCTTGAACTTGTATGATGATTTCTCGAATTCGCCAACATATTTATACTTTCTTGCTGAGTTTTGTTATTTTAGCAGTAATTGCCGCTGGGGCGCTCGGCATTAATCCGGCACCTGCTTTCGCTTTGGATCACGACAAAGAAATCCTAGTCGGCGCTGATTTTACTGGGCAAATTCTGACTGACGACAGCTTTAATAAAGCCAATCTTCGCAACAGCAATTTTACTAATGCTGATTTGCGAGGTGTCAGCTTTTTTGCTGCCAATATGGAAGAAGCAAATTTAGAAGGGGCGAATTTCACGGGTGCAACTTTAGATTTGGCTCGCATGATGAAAGCGAATTTAACTAATGCTATCCTTGAGGGTGCTTTCGCTTACAATACCAGGCTGGAAGGAGCTATCATTGACGGTGCTGATTTTACAGAGACACTGCTGCGAGACGATATGATAGAAAAACTTTGTAAAGTGGCAAAAGGTACTAATCCGGTGACGGGTAGAGATACTCGCGAAACTCTTTTTTGCGATTATTAAAAGGATCGTTGAATAAAGGAATAAACTCCTTACTACAAACGGGTTCGTAGTAAGGAGTTTATTCCTTATACCAGTAAAAAAAATGTAACCCCAGGCAAGCTTCAAACCTATCTCGAACGAGTCATCCCCAATCTAAACTCTAAAATATAAAATATAAAAGGGTATTAGCCCCAAGGCACGGATGTTAAATCGTAAAAATTAACTTGACGCAGCCGCTCTAATTCCTTGAGCCATTCTTGTTCGGCACAGAATAGTTGGTGATATTCTATAGCCTCTTCACCACTGCTAGCAGCCTTGGCTTTTTCCCACATATTGAGTGCAATTCGGCGGCGCTTCATGCTGATAATTTGCTCGATACAGGCGAGGGCAGATCTAATTACTAGAGGTGCGCGATAAACGTTTCTCTCTGAGAACTCATTTAAGTGAAATAAATGCGAGATTTGATTGAGTTGATTCGGATATTCAATGAAGCTATCTTGCAATTTCAATATTAACTCTGAAGGGGCTACTTGTAAAGACATTTTGTGCAATATTTCAGCATTCACAATCTGGTGCCACAAAAATCTGTGGTGAGAAAGGCTAAACTGCACGTCTCTAGCTTCTATTGCTTCTATGACATCTTGGCGGTATTCGGGACAGTGCAAATAAATCTGCAATAATTGCGCTTCTGCTTCTTCTAAAAGACTGCGGGCTACGGCAGATAAGCTTGACTTTAAGTTTTTGTTTTCGCCGCTTGCACGCTGCTTTTTATATTGTTTGTTCGGCTTCAGCTTGTTTCTAATTAACATGGGCATTGTCAAAGATTCGTCTTGACTCTGCCGCTTTGCCCAATCGCTAACTACTTGGTTTAGCAAGTTTTCAGCAATCATTTTTGTGAGTCTAAAATCTCCTTTACTGAGAATTTCGGCGCACTTTTGCAGGTAATGTGCTAGCTGATTGTCGTCTGTGATATTGGTTAATAAATTAATAATTTTTTTTGTGACTTGCTGGGAAGTATCGGCTTGCTTCAAATCTTGATTGACAAGCATTTGTTGCAGTTGCCAGTCGAGCCACAACGGAGCATTTTCCAGCAATTCTCGATATTGTTCTGGGGAGTATGTTTTGAGATATTCATCGGCATCTTTGCCGTCGGGAATGTTGAGCACCCGCAGTTGGACTTCTCCTTGATAAGCGAGTTTTTCTATTTCTCCAATAGCGCGTTCTGCTGCTTGAGTTCCTGCTTTGTCGGCGTCGAAGTTGAGGATAATTTGTTTGGAGTCGGTGTACCGCAATAACTGCCGCACTTGGTTTAAACTTAAGGCTGTGCCGAGGGAAGCGACGGCGTTGGAGATGCCGGCGGCCTGAAGTGCGATCGCATCAAAGTACCCCTCTACCACCACTGCGCGATCGGCTTTGCTAATGGCTGTTTTCGCCGTATCTAAGGCGAATAAAGTCTTGCCTTTATCGAAGAGTTCTGTTTCGGGAGAATTGAGGTATTTCGGCTGTTCGTCGCCGAGAGCTCTGCCGCCGAAACCGATGACTCTGCCTTGGGTGTCGCGTATGGGAATCATAATGCGATTGCGGAAGCGATCGTAATAGCCGCTGCCGCCATTTTTTCGGGGTACAATTAATCCAGCTTGTTCGACTAATTGCGCCGGATAGTTTTTCTGTTCTACTAAATAACTGTAAAGTGCTTCCCAACCTTGGGGTGCATAACCTAATTGAAATTGTTGGATAGTTTCTTCGCTTAGCTGGCGCTCTGATTTGAGATATGCTAAGGGTTCTTCTCCTTGGGGTTGTCGCAAAGCGTGTTCGTAAAAGTTAGCTGTTAGTGCTGAGATTTCATAGAGTTGTTCCCGCAGAGAAATTTGCCGCTGCAATTCTTGTCGGTGTTCGGGTTCGACTGTTTTGACGGGGACTTGATAATTTTTAGCTAATTCTAATACTACTTCGCTGAAAGGGCGTTTCTCCAATTCCATGAGAAACTTAAAAGCATTGCCGCCTGCACCGCAGCCGAAACAATAATACATTTGTTTGCCGGGACTGACAGTAAAGCTGGGAGATTTTTCGTCGTGAAAGGGACACAAACCTACGAATTCTTTCCCGCGTTTCCGCAAGACGACGCGACCGGAAATAACGTCTACTATGTCGGCTCTTTGTTTGACTTCTTCGATTGTTTCTGGATGCAGCCGGGGAACTTGCATAGGGCTATTTTAGGCAACTTGAAAGTATAGCGGAAGGAAGAAGGAAGTTCGGCAACGGATTATGTAACGGATGTGAAGAAGGAAGAAGGAAGAAGGAAGAAGGAAGAAGGAAGAAGGAAGAAAAGCCAGGGTTTTAGCAAGTGAGAAAGTGTTAATTGTCTTAGGGCTTGCTATATGTTTATTTTGAGCGATCGCACTTTAGTAAAGCACAAAACTGACTTTCAGGAATTGCACAGAAAAAATCAAGCGTTCCGGTTTTTTGTACCAGGGCTGATCGCTGCTAATATGTGTTTTCTTAAAAAGCCAGGTTTCTCCGTAAGGCATAACTTTATTGTAAGATATTTACACTAACTGTAAGGAGCATCGAAAATAATGCGAATTTTAATGATGGGCGGTACTCGGTTTATCGGGGTTTATCTTACTAAGATTTTAGCAGCACAAGGGCATGAAGTGGTGTTGTTTAACCGGGGCAACAAGCCTGTACCGGTTGCGGGCGTGAAACAGATTCAGGGCGATCGCACAAATGTCGAACAACTAAAAGAAAAGTTATCGACGGTCGAGTTTGACGCTGTTTTTGACAACAATGGCCGCGAACTCAGCGATACAAAGCCTTTAGCTGAAATATTTAAAGGGCGGGTGCAGCACTTTGTTTACATGAGCTCTGCGGGGGTTTATTTGAAGTCGGATCAAATGCCTCATATGGAAGGGGACGCTACTGATCCTAAAAGCCGGCATTTGGGTAAATGCGAAACCGAAAATTACTTGGCCACATCGGGTTTGCCTTGGACTTCGATTCGCCCAACTTACATTTACGGCCCCCAAAATTATAACGATTTAGAGGCTTGGTTTTTCGATCGCATTGCGCGCGATCGCCCGATTCCGATTCCCGGTAACGGAATGCACTTCACGCAGTTGGGGCACTGTCAGGATTTGGCTAAAGCAATGGCGGCGGTTTTGGGCAACGAAAGGGCGATCGGGCAAATTTACAACGTTTCGGGCGATCGATTTGTCACCTTTGACGGTTTAGCCCGCGCCTGCATTCAAGCGGCAGGCAAATCCCCTGATGCTATTAAGATTGTACACTACGATCCGAAACAATTTGACTTCGGCAAAAAGAAAGCTTTCCCGATGAGATTACAGCACTTTTTCGCTTCAGTTAATAAAGCTGTCACCGATCTTAACTGGCAGCCGGAATTTGACTTAGTTTCTGGACTAAAAGATTCTTTTCAGAATGATTATGTAGTTTCGGGGCGGGACAAAGCTGAGATAGATTTTTCAGTCGATGACGAGATTTTGAAAGCCGTTTGAAGTTAAGTTATAGTGGGAGCATCTCACTAGCAAAAATCTAGCACCCGCCCTAACCCTCCCCTTAGTAAGGGGAGGGAACAAGAAACATACCAAACAGACTGTCACAGTAAGGTTTGCAGCCGTGTTAATTCCAAATCTCTAAGGAGAAAAATAACATGAGATTTATCAATCCCAAAATAGATTTTGCATTCAAGAAAATATTTGGCTCCAGCCAAAGTACAGAGATTTTGATTAGTTTCTTAAATGCCATACTCTATGAAGAAGAATCGATCATTAAAAGCTTAGAAATCCTCGATCCTTATCTTGGCCCTCAAGTAGCCGGAGCTAAAAATAGTTACTTAGATGTCAAAGCGCTACTTAATGACGGCACATTTGTGATTATTGAAATGCAAGTTTTGAAGGTACAGGCATTTGGCAAGCGAGTTTTGTACAATGCAGCAAAAACCTATGCACTCCAATTAACAAGGGGAGAACTATACAAGCAATTGCGACCTGTGATTGCTTTGACTATCACTGATTTTGAAATGTTTCGCGGCGAGCAAGATGTGATTTCGCATTTTGTCTTCAAAGAAAGAAATCGCTTGTCTGATTATCTACAAAATGACATTGAGTTAGTATTTGTAGAGTTGCCAAAATTTAAGAAAGAATTGGATCGACTGGAAACTCTTACGGACAAGTGGATTTACTTTATCAAAACTACTGGCACTTTGGATGAAGTACCTCAAACAATGGTCACAGTCCCGGAAATTCAGAAAGCCTTTGAAATTGCCAATCAAGTTAGTTTGACACAGGAGGAATTTAACATATTACAACAGCAAGAGTTTTTTGCTCAAGATCAAGAGGGTTCAGTGGCTGTAGGCCGGGAAGAAGGCAGACAAGAAGGCAGACAAGAAGGCAGACAAGAAGGCAGACAAGAAGCACAAATAGAACTGATTACGCTTTCGCTGAATCGCCTTTTAGGTCAAATAAACCCGGATATTGAAAGCCGCATTCAGCAGTTGTCGATTGACCAATTAGATGATTTAGTAACAGCCTTATGGGATTTCTCAAGCTTGGAAGATTTGACAACTTGGTTGGAAGCTAATTCTCAATAAGTTGATAACGCACCCTACCAGTTAAATAAAAGTAAGGTGCGTAGTTCACAGACTAAGAAATATTAGGTAAATTTCATGCTTGGAATCACACTCAGCACGCGCTACAGCATTATCCGTCACTTGGGAGGCGGCGGATTTGCTCAAACTTATTTAGCTGAAGATAAACAGCTACCAGGCAATCACCTCTGTGTCGTCAAGCAGCTTAAACCTCAAGCAACCGATCCGGAAACTCTACAGATAGCCCGACGTTTGTTCGATACTGAAGCACAGGTTTTGTACAAGTTGGGAAATCACGATCGCATTCCCCAACTTTTTGCTTATTTTGAAGAAAATCAAGAGTTTTATCTCGTTCAAGAATTTATCGAAGGTCACGATTTAAGTCAAGAAATTACGCCCGCTTCTCCGGGAAATGCCGGAGGGATGAAGGAAGATCGAGTCATTTGTATATTGGAGGAACTTCTCGAAATCTTAGATTTTGTACACCAGCAAAATGTGATTCACCGCGATGTAAATCCTCGCAATATCCTGCGCCGAGAGCGAGATAATAAGTTAGTGTTAATCGACTTTGGAGCAGTCAAAGAAATCACTACTCAAATTACTAATCCTCAGCCGAAGAATAGCTTAAGTGTGAGCATCGGAACTCCCGGTTATATGCCCAGCGAACAAGCTCACGGCAATCCGAAACTCAGCAGCGATATTTATGCTGCAGGTGCGATCGCAATTCAGTTCCTCACTGGCATAAATCCTCACCAAATGCCAAAAAACCCCGATACAGAGGAAATTATTTGGCAGGACAAAACATCCGTTAGTCCTGAATTTGCAAACATTTTAGATAAGATGGTAAAGTACGATTTTCGGCAACGTTATTCTAGTGCAGGCGAAACGCTGCAAGCTATTAAAGAATTGAAAAATTCTTTCAGCGGTACAGTTCCTGTATTGCCTCCGGTTGCTGCTGCGAATAAGTCGGTAAAATCCCGAAAAAAACTGTATTTAAAAATATTGTCGATCGCGAGTTTGATTGGCATCAGTATTATAGCATCTATTTATGGTGTAAACACTTTTAATTCTGCCAATGCAACTGACCTGTACAACCGAGGCAATACTCTTTACAATTTAAGCCGATTTGAAGAAGCTCTTGCCGCTTACGATCGAGCAATAAATCTCAGGCCAGAGTACGCGGAAGTCTGGCAGGAAAAAGCAAAAACTTTGTACAAATTAAAAAAATACCAAGAATCGCAGGCAGCTTATGATCAAGCCATAGAATTAAAGCCGGAATACTTAGAAGCTTGGACGGGACGCGGTTATGCTTTGGATAAGTTGCAACAGTCTCAAGAGGCGATCGCATCTTTTGATAACGCTTTGAAAATCCAGCCCGACTATGCCGCCGCCTGGGAAGGCAGAGGCGATAGTCTGTTAGATTCGCAGCGGTACGAAGAAGCGATCGCATCCTACGAAAAAGCGGTACAGTTTCAGCCCAATTTGTACGGTGCTTGGTACAATCGGGGACAAGCTTATCAAAAATTAAAACAGTACGATCGAGCCGTAGAATCCTATGAAAAAGCAGTTGAAATTAAATTCGATAATTCTGAAGCTTGGTACAATTTAGGCAATGTTTTCCTCGAATTAAACAAAAACCAAGAAGCTTTTGAAGCCTACGAAAAAGCCGTGCGGTTTCAGCCCAATTTTTATCAAGGCTGGTACAGTAAAGGCATCGCTTTGCTGAAAATGCGGAGGCATGAAGAAGCGGTAGAAGCTTACGAAAAAGCTGTTAAATTAAAACCTGATTATTATCAAGCCTGGTACAATTTAGGTTGGTCGTACCACGAACTACGCAAGTACGAACAAGCAATTCAGTGTTACAGCAGAGCCTTAGATTTAAACCCGAAAGAATCTCAAGCGTGGTACAATAGAGGCAATGCTCAGTACAATTTGCAGCGGTACGAAGATGCGCTAGTCTCTTACAATGAAGCCGTCTATGTCAAGCCTGACTATTCGGAAGCCTGGTACAGCCGTGGCAATGCACTTGTGGCGGTAAAAAGATACGAAGACGCGATCGCCTCCTATGACAAAGCAATTCGCTACAAACCGGATTACGGAGCCGCAATCGAAGCAAAAAAGCGGGCAGAAAGTCAGCTAGGAAGAAGCCCGCTAGAATCCGAACAACAACAATAATTGTTATTAGTTCCCTTAAGCGGACTTTGTTTGACAAGAAGCAATTTTCCTTGCCAACTTTTATCTTTTAGCGAACAGCGGGAGCAATTACGGTAACTCGGCGGCTGTCTACTAACATCGGCCAAAAACCTCGATCGCTCAATGTTTTTACTGCTGCAGTAGCGGCGTTTTGATCCGTTGTATAAGCGACGAATAAAAAGGGACGCTGGCCGTAGGAAGCTAAGCCTACTTGCGTGCCTAATACTTGCCTGACTTGGGCGGCTAATTCCGGTTGGTTGAAGTAATCTACTAACACTGCATAACCAGGGCCTAGGGGTCGGGGATTGAAGGCAAGATTGCCCCTTGAAGAATTGGTGATTGGTTCAAAACCTGGTGCTGGTTGAGGGTTGTAGACTGGTAAATTTTGGGGTAGTGCCACTGCGGGCGATCGTACTACGTAAGCTTGCAATCCGACAACATCTTCGATGTATTTAACCCAATCGCTGGCGATTTGCGAGTCGCGAAAGCCACCAACTCGCGTCACCGTGTCATTGATGTACCGACAAACTGTGTTATTAGTATTTCCAGGGAAAGAGCGTTTTGCTCTTTCTTGCTGTTCGGGTGTTCGGGTGACAATTAACAGTAGATATTCATCGGACTGGGGCGGTTGGCAGCTCGATTGAGCTTTAACAGAACTCGATAAAATTGTCAAGGCAAAAATGGCTATCGAAGTAGAAGAAAATAGGGGTAAAGACAAAATAAATTTGTACAGTTTACCCCTAATTGTTGTTAGTTCTTTTGTCTGGTATTTTGCTATTTTGTTCATGCTGTCTGTAGTGATGCAAGGGCATCTGGAATAGTTGATGATGGTGCTTGGAATTCACCTGTCAGTACATATTCTAATCGCAGTTTCAACCAGGTGATGAAGACTGGATCGGTAGAAATAATAGCGGCGGCTGGCTGAGGGCATTTTGCTTTAACTTCTGCCATTGTCGGTGCTTCTAGGAAAGCAGGCTGTTTGACTAGCCAGAAGTCTATTTGTTTTTCTTGTTCGTTGTAGTTGCGAGTTCTTTCTTTAAACACTTCATCTAGGGCTTCTTCTTCTAGCAAAAAGCGTTGGCTGGCTAAAACGTAGTAGTAGGTTTGCATTTTTCTCGGTTGTTATGGGTTGACGGTTAGCGGTTAATGCCACCTGTATCTGCCAGTTTTGCTGGTCAGGGGCGGGTTTGCTCAGTTGCGGTTGTTGGAGAGTTCTAGACTCTTGTGCCGTTTACTTTACCTTATTTGTTGTCATCTTGGGTAGATGCAGAGCAAGTCGCCTCAGAAAAATCTTTGGTGGTGAGAGTTGGGGGAGTTGTGAGAGTTGCGAGAGTTGCTGGTTTTTTGGGGATTTAGGCGATTATTTTTCGGGCTGGTGATTTTCGGGAAAATTTAGGTGACAATAGGAAATTAGATGGAATTGCACGTTAAATAATTACCAATTATTGAGACAATCTGGGGGCTGTTAAACCTGATTGGGAGTGGTTTGCATATGAAAATACTTCAGACAGTTTTTGATTGCCAACCGTAAAAAAGGCTTTCATGACGATTCGGCGATCGAGCTGCCTGCGTTACAATCAAGGGTTTGTGGCTACTACCTAAAAACTGTCCTGACTATTGTATTTAAATGTAAAATGTGTGGATTGATTTGCTCTGACCCAAATAGCGATCGCCCCGCTGTCACTTCCCCCATCCCACCAAAAGCGATCGCCCTCCGCCCCTGCTCAAATAAGCTCAACAAATCAGCTAAATTTGTTGCCCAGGGAATGCAGCCAAAGGCTAAACTAATCTAAGTTTTACCATAAAATTTTCTCCCCGTTCATGAACATCGCTTATTTAGTCAACCAATATCCCAAAGTCAGCCACAGCTTTGTCCGCAGAGAAGTCCTAGCGGTTGAAAATTGCGGCATGAAAGTCGCACGATTTTCGATCCGATCCTGCGAATCAGAACTCGTTGATGAGGCCGACAAACTAGAGCAACAATTGACTAAAGTAATCTTAGGAGTTGGTGTACAGGGGTTAGCGTGGGGTTTGCTGCGCGTTGCCGCAACTAGACCAATTCGATTCATCGAAGCTGTGCGGTTAATGTTCAAAGTTGGCTGGCACTCGGAACGGGGGATTTTGCTGCATCTAGCTTATTTAGCAGAAGCTTGCATTCTTTTAAATTGGTTTGCAGAATCGGGTATCGCACACGTTCACGCTCACTTCGGGACAAATTCCACAACAGTCGCAATGCTGTGCCGCGTGCTGGGCGGCCCGACTTACAGTTTCACGGTTCACGGCCCTGAAGAATTTGATAAAGCGACTCTTCTTTCCTTAGACGAAAAAATTAAACGATCGACCTTTGTAGCAGCAGTTAGTTCCTTCGGTAAAAGTCAGCTTTTTCGATGGTGCGATCGCACTTTTTGGTCAAAAATTCACGTCATACACTGCGGCGTAGATGCTGCATTTTTAGCTGCACCCTACGTCCCCATACCCGCAGCACCACGCTTAGCTTGCATTGGCCGCCTCAGCGAACAAAAAGGTCATTTGTTATTGCTAGAAGCTGCTAGCAAGTTAGCAGTTCAAGGCTTAGAGTTTAAGTTGGTACTCGTAGGAGACGGGCCGCTGCGATCGGATATTGAACAGCAGATTCAGCAACTCGGCCTGCAAAATCATATAGAAATTACCGGCTGGGCCAGTGGCGATCGAGTTCAGCAAGAGATTTTAGCTTCACGGGCAATGGTATTGCCTAGTTTTGCTGAAGGTTTGCCCGTCGTAATTATGGAAGCCCTCGCTCTCAATCGGCCCGTAATTAGCACTTATGTTGCTGGCATCCCGGAACTCGTAGAACCCGGTGTTTGCGGTTGGTTAGTTCCTCCCGGTTCCGCAGAAGCATTAGCGGTAGCGATGCGCGCGGTATTGGAAGCACCTTTAGAAAAGCTAGAACAAATGGGGCAAATAGGAGCCGAGAGAGTAGCTCAACAACACAATGTTGATTTAGAAGCAAAAAAATTAGTGGCGCTGTTTGAGAGTGCTTGAGAATGGTGCAAAACCTATTGATTAACTGACATCTTGCATCATTATTAATAAGTCTTTCAAGGGCAGGCAGAATGCCCAACCCCTACTCCCCACAGGAAAATTAATTGTTTGTGGAACAGGCATCTTGCCTGTTCCTTTAAATAAAAGAACCTACTTACAAACTTTTTAAGGAATAGGAACTGAACGCAACAACTTGTCAACAATAGTCTTAGCCCTCCTTCCCCCCGCCGGAATCAAACGGTGAGAAAGTACGTGCGGCGCCAAATATTTCACATCGTCAGGAGTCGCATAATCCCGGCCCTCCATAAACGCCAAAGCCTGCGACGCCCGGTGCAAAGCCACCGCGCCCCGGGGACTCACCCCCAGAGTAATCTCCTCATCCTCCCGTGTCGATCGCACCAAATCTACAATATACTGTTTCAAAGAGGCTTCCACCTTCACACCAGCGCACAAACGGCGCAATTCCTGCACTTCTTCCAAAGAAATACAAGGCTGCAAATCTTCAACAGCAAAACTATCAGAAAGCCGTTCCAACATTTGCAACTCTTCCAACGCAGCGGGATAGCCCAAAGTCAAAGACAAAGTAAACCGATCCATCTGCGCTTCCGGCAGCGGAAAAGTGCCTTGATATTCGATCGGGTTCTGAGTCGCAATCACAAAAAACGGCGTCGGAACATTTCGAGAAACTCCATCTACTGTCACCTGCTTTTCTTCCATCACTTCCAGCAAAGCTGACTGAGTTCGCGGCGTCGCCCGATTGATTTCATCGGCAAGCAAAACATTAGCAAAAACTGGTCCTGGCAAAAACTCAAACTCTCCGCTGCGCGGATTCCAAATATTAGTACCGGTGACATCCGTCGGCAACAAATCGGGAGTGCACTGAATCCGCTGAAACTTCCCATCGATCGATCGCGCCAAAGACTTCGCCAGCAGCGTTTTTCCCACACCAGGCACGTCTTCCAGCAGCGCGTGTCCGCCCGAAAGCACCGCTACCAACACCAAGCGAATAGCATCGGCTTTGCCAACAATAGTTTTGCCTAGATTTTGTTTGAGCCGCTCAATATGTTGTCTCATATCCCTGATTTCTAATTGTTAATTGCGAATTGCTAATTGCTAATTGTTGAAAAGATATCAAGATTGCCAAAATCTTGAGTCTTTGCCTTGCGGACTTCGTATTTGTACAACTAGAATTTAGTCTGACTCATCTTGCACCATTTTTAAAAGCGATCGCCTGTTCTAGATCACATAATTATTAGACTTTAGCAGTTAAGAGGCTTCTAGCAATATCGCAATCTGCCTGAATTTGAGTTTTGAGAGATTCCAGAGAAGCGAATTTTTGTTCGGGTCGCAAAAACTCTACCAAACTCGCGCTCAAGGTTTTACCGTACAAATCCCCAGACCAATCTAACAGGTGAACTTCCACAGTGGGTTGTAGGCCGTCTACTGTCGGGCGGCAGCCAACATTCATCACCCCATTGACAAAAGATAAATTTGATGCTGTGCCGGGAATTAGAGATTTGGGATTTTCCTGCTGATAGGAAGAACTTTCCTCATTCATCTTTTCCCATCCATGCTTCACCGAGACTCGCACCGCGTACACGCCAAAACGTGGCAAAAATTTTTCCGGCGGCAGTTCGATATTAGCAGTAGGAAATCCGATCGTCCTGCCCAGCCGCTGTCCGCCCACCACAGTCCCGACTAAACTGTAAGGTCGCCCCAGCAACTGATTCGCTCTTGTGAGGTCGCCGGATGCCAGACCTTCGCGGATTGCAGAACTGCTGATCCGATCGCCCTCACCGCAATTATGCAGCGGTACAAGAGCAACATCAATACCGTAACCAGAGGCGATCGACTGCAAATCCACAGCCGTCCCAGCGCGTCCCCGTCCAAACCGAAAATCAACCCCCACACTAATTCGACTCGCTTTTAGTTGTCGCACCAGAATTTCCTCGACAAACTCAGAAGCAGTCAAAGCCGCCAATTCTCGATCGAACGGCAGCAGCACAAGTTGCTCGACGCCCATTGCTGCGAGCAATTCTACCTTTTCTGCCAGAGGCGTCAGCAGTTTTTTCGGTTGACCCGTAAAAAATTCTTGCGGGTGGGGATCGAATGTCACCACAGTGCTGTAAAGTCGATCGCCCCCATCAGAATCGATCCCAGAGAGGCTGTTGCCCTCTGCCCTAGGGTCTATCAAACCCTCGAAATTATGGCGGCTGTCGGCTCGATCCGGCGGTGCTGCTGAGTCATTTTCGCAGGTCGCCGGAGGTTCGCTTTCCAAATTTTCATCTCTGCCAGCGTTGGAGCGCAAGTGTGGCCCCGACGCAATAACCGTCGCAGAATTTTGCCCAGGCGATCGATTTAAAATTGGCTGCACGACTTGTCGATGCCCTAGGTGCAAACCATCAAAGTTTCCCAAGGCAACAGAAGTTGGAGTCAGAGCAGCGGTACAAGAAGAAGTTACCCACACGCTTAAAATTTTGACATACTTAGCCAGATTGCGATCGCCAGTCGATTTTAGATTTTAGATTTTAGATTTTAGATTTTACTCCACAGATAAATCTGGAAGGTTGAACTTGGGTCTAAAGTTTTTGGTTTTCCACGACAGGAGTACGTGGCACGGTATCCGTCTTTGAGTGAGGTCAATCGATTTTCGATTTTCGATTTTCGATTTTCGATTAAAGAATTGAAGCATTGACCCCACGGATAAATTCGGGGACTCCTCTATCGGATACAGGTTTTTTATTTCTGGGTCCTGAGTCTGCGAAGGAATGAATCCGGGGGCTTGTATCCTGGATGCTTTCGGTCAGGCCTCGCTTAAATTTCCGATTTCACAGATCAAGACTTCAGAACCATCTGGCAATCTCACATCCCTCAGACATGAACTTGAGGCGCTTGCACCGACGCTTCAGACAAATCGTTATCAGGAGGCAGCAATTGTAACGACAAACCTTCCCGCGCCATCAAACTGTTCGGGAACCTTTGAGCCACTTGTTCTCCCACCCTGTCTAAAAACTCGTCATTGTGCAGCGGATCGTGGTGAAAAATCACCAACTTTTTGACATTAGCAGCCTTTGCCACCTTCACCGCTTCCTGCCAAGTCGAATGTCCCCAGCCGACCTTGCTGCTCTTCTCCGCATAATACTCCTCATCGGTATAAGTAGCGTCGTAGATCAGCACATCAGCATTTTGAGCTAAATACAGCACATTTTCGTCTAAACGATCGGGAAAATGTTCGGTATCAGTCACGTAAGCAGCCGAATACCCCCGCCAGTTTACGCGGTAGCCTATAGCTTCGCCTGGATGGTTCAACAAAGCAGTTTCCACCTTAATATCTCCGATTTCCAGCGGTTGGCCCACTTCTATATCGTTAAATTTCAGGTCTGCCCCCATAATTTGCAGGGGTACCGGAAAATTCGGGTGCAGCATCTGGTCGTGGAGGCGCTGCTGGATAGTAGCCTTATTAGGAGCAATAGCCCCATAGATGTGAAAGCAGTTCCCAGGAATAAAAGCTGGGACAAAAAATGGGAATCCTTGAATGTGATCCCAGTGAGAGTGAGTAAAAAACATATGAGCTTTTACGGGCATCTGGGACAGGAGAGTTTGTCCCAAAACCCGCAATCCAGTACCGCCATCGAAAATTAGGCGATTGTCACCCACTCGCATTTCTACACAGGGCGTGTTGCCCCCGTAACGTACTGTTTCTGCCCCGGGAGACGCTATGCTACCTCTAACGCCCCAGAAGTGAACCGTGAATTGGTTTTGCATACTAGACATGGGTTTTCTTGCAAGATTGTTCCAGCGAGTTATCGATAAGGTGTTTACATATTACTAAGGGCTTTACCATCAAACCCAAGCTCTTTGACGGTCGAGTTCCCCACTTGTTGGAAGTGCCAAGAGTCTCGCTCATCGCGAGAATGCAAAACTGTTGGGCTTGACAACTGAGCAATAAATTACAAGGTAGACTAATCAAGTCTCGATCGTAACTATTCTTTTCTTCTCTTCACTAGCCTAACCTCCGCAGACACACTTTGGGGCCGCCGTTGTGTATGAGTTTGGTCAAAAGCCGCTGTTTTTCCAGCCTCCGCACTTGCCGAACCGGATGGCGCGGTCGGTTGTTTGCCTTGCTGGTTTACCGGTTTGAACCCGGATGATGGCTTTCCTGCTATCTAGTCCGGTCGATCGACCATAATATGCAGGTGTCGGGACTTTTTTGCGCCGATATCTGGCTGATATTGCCGATCGGGCGTAAAGGCGCCTCTACAATAATGACGGTTAATTTACCCGACTTGAGATGCTCCCGCCATCGAACCCCTGCCCATGAGCATCAGGGACTCCTTTTTACGAGAACCCAGTTTAATTAACTCAACTGCCATTAATTCAAAAATCTTAGCAGTTTAAGAATGCTTCTGCTATTAATTATCAACCAATACTGTCTGGATTCTGGGTCCGCCCAGAGGCTGCGGTTCGTCCCGCTAGCGGTCAAGCTGAACCCACCCTCATCTGACATCGGGGTAGCAGCGAGAGCCCGGACCTGGGGGCAAAAGGCTAAATTTTCGTCGTGCATTTCTTGGCGGAGGAATTGAATCACTCAAAATACCCCTATTTTCTGAAGTTAAAAAATTTCGATTTTTTGCCATCCTGCCAACTCTGATCCCCCTTGGGTCTCAACAGTGATTCAGAAATATTCCCTGTTAACCTGTGGTGCTTTTCTCAACCATCTTCAATCGATCTATTTTTGGTAAGGATTTCTCGGAATTCAGCGCAGTTGCGGTACTCGCCACGGGTTTGAATTTCGGGTATCATAGAGTCTTAGACTCTTGTTTACCGAGAATCTAAATCAGTGCTAAACAAGCCTGGATAACTTTAAGTTATTTTTCAAAAAAGTCAGTATGAATCAAGTTGAAAAAACTACAACTAAGCTGAATAGATCGCCTGTGAAAGTGTCCGATCGCACTTTGGAACTCGGTAATCTTCCCTTGAGCGACCTGTCTTTAGAAATAACTGATGGTCAAGCTTTGAGGGATTTGAGTTCGGACGATCGCCCGCCGGGAACCCCAACAGCCACAGGCCGGACTGCCGCAACAAGACGCCGGAGGGTAGATGGCAACAGCGATCGGGCCCAATCGCCTGTGGTTTCTACTGCGTTTCTCAAATGGCTGCTAGAGAGTTTGACTCGCTCAAAAGGTTGGCTGGGAATTGTCACCCTGGCAGCAGTTTGGGGGTGGTGGAACAGTCAGTTACTGTTTTCCACAGGCCTGGGGATAGCAGCAATGATGCTGGTTTACCGAGGGCAGTCGTGGGACTGGCAATTGCTGCGGGCAAAAGGCGAGCAATTTTGGGAGGGCCCGAACCGTCGGTTCGTTTTAGCCGTCGGTACGGGCGGGATTGCTACCTTGGGCGCTTACATGAGTTTGGCGATTTGGGCTGACTCAAGCAGCCACTGGATGGCTTTGAGCGTGATTTTGCAGAATTTGGGGACGATCGCGATTGCAGGGCTGTTGCTGCGGCAAGGGTTGAGTCGGAGGGCCGCAAAAGATGAAGTGGCGCTCGATCGCATCTTGGCGGATTTGACTGATGCTGACCCCGTGAAGCGTTTAATTGCAGTGCGGCAAATGACCGATTTGGTGAATCAGGGTGGGTTTGGCCCTGTGAGCTCTGTCAAAAGTTCGTTAGCGAAGCCCTCGCAGAGGATCGCCCGTTCCCGCGCTGCCGAGTGCTTTCGCCTGATGCTGAGTCGGGAACCAGAAGCTTTAGTCCGCAATGCCCTTCTCGAAGGCTTGCAGACTTGGGACGCTACTTATGGCTTTGCTCTAAAATCCAAAAATCAAGTCATCGACTATTAGCTGACCGTCAAAAGCGTAAAAAGTAATTTTATGAATATTCGGAGCTTTTACGCGCAGGGGAGCCCTAGGGGCGATCGGAGAATTAGACCCCACCAGATTGGGCGCCGGCATTTCATCCTGAACAATTGGGTTGCCGTCAATGTCACAAGCAGATAAAACAGTTCGTCGCGAACTGGTGACAAGTCCTGACACCCAGCGAACTGGATACTTAAAAGTTACTTCTATCAGTCCGCTTTTGGGGGCCCCCATTAACACTGTTGCCGCAGAGCCCGTGAAAAATGCTGGGTTTGAAGGTTGGATGGCGACGGCATTGCTAAAAGTCACCCCCCAATGTGCAAACTGGTGTTCTACTACTTCAAAGCATTTCAAGTCTTCTAAAGCTACGCGGACGATCGCAGGTACCGTGGCGCGCGATCGCACCTCTGACCCGACGCCTGAGCGTTCTGGAGTGGCGACCAAAGACTTTTTGCTGTTTAAATCCATGCTTCGATAGGCTGTGTCAAATTCTGCAAACCCGTCTGATTGAAGACTTTTCGCATCAACCATAAAACCCTCGCGATCCCTTTTTCTGAGCAGTTGCATTTTAGTAGACCTCCCTGAGATTAGTTGTTTCTTGTGTTTTGGAATTGATAACGGCGAGGCCCGTGATTGCCAAACCTGCAATTAGGAATCGAAACCCCATCGCCCGCCCTCCAACAAAGACTTTCGACCTCAAAAGCCACTGCTCCGCAAAATATCGTGATTAATGATTTGTGATTTGCCAGCGTCGGCCAACCTGCCTCCTGCCTGAAAGCGAGTTCTAATACTCCTCCTTTCCGAGCGTCTGCTTTCCGGCTTGGCGAACAGACTCTATTTTGTTGAGGGGTCTTACCCATCATTTTGCTATTATCTCCGATCGGCGCTAGTTTGCAAGGGTAAGGATAACTACACAGCCGAATTGCCCAAATCGCAAAACTTACTTGCTGTCTGTAGTTTCACGCTTCACCTGTACTAAAATAGATTTAAATCATTACTCAATCTTTACAAAAACGCCACCAGCTTTGCAAGTTTTTTAAACAAAGACGGGGCGGCTCAAAAGAATCTAAAATATAACAGCGATTAAGGTTAGTTTATGCTTGTACCCCTTGGCTTCGGTCAGCGATCAATAGTTACTTCTCTCGGCAGAATGGTTTACTACACTGCTGAAAAAATGCCTTGGATGGGGTTGCCGACCTCAACTTCGGAAAATAAACCGAACTTAGTATTTTTTCACGGTTTTGGTGGCGGGTCGAGTGCCTACGAATGGTCGAAAGTTTATCCGGCTTTTGCGGCAGAATATCGAATTTTAGCACCCGATTTAATCGGTTGGGGGCGATCGGAACATCCCGCAAGAAATTATCAGGTGGAAGATTATATCACAACTTTGATCGAATTTCTCGAAAAAACTTGCGGCAGTCCGACAGAGGTGATTGCTTCTTCGCTAACAGGGGCGATCGCGATTCGAGCTGCGATCGCACGGCCGGATCTCTTCAAATCCCTAATTTTGACCATACCCAGCGGTTTGTCGGACTTCGGACAAGATTACGGCACAAGTTTCTTCGCTAAGCTAGTCAACACGCCGATATTAGATCGCTTGCTCTACAGTACCGGAATCGCCACAGACGGTGGCATCCGTAGCTTCCTAGAACAACGCCAATTTGCCGATTCGCGTCGCGTTTACCAAGAAATTGTTGATGCTTACCTCGCATCTGCTTTGGAACCAAATGCAGAATATGCCGCCCTGTCTTTTGTGCGGGGAGATTTGTGCTTTGACTTGTCGCTGTACATCACTCAGCTAACAACGCCGACAGCGATCATTTGGGGAGAAAAATCGCAGTTTACCGGGCCCGATATCGGCCAGCGGTTGGCAAACCTCAACCCCGAAGCAATCAAAGTTTTTCAACCTCTGGAAAACGTAGGTTTAACTCCGCAGTTAGAAATTCCCGCGGTCACGATTGGCTTAATTCGGCAATACTTAAAATTGCTTTCGGAAGGGTAAAGAAGTTCGGCAACGGATTTTGTAACGGATGTAACGGATGTCAGTCCGATGTTCGTCGGAAGAAGGAAGAAGGAAGAAGGAAGATGAATTCCCTCTTCCGCATTAGCAATGACTAATGACTACTGACTACTGACTACTGACTACTGACTACTGACTACTGACTACTAATTATTCTTTCACTCGCACGTCGATAACGCTGGCGTTGAAAATGTACTTGTTGCCTTCAAGCTCTAGCGTAGTGCCAATTTTGACTTTCGTATTACCTAAAACCGGGCCATTTTCAGTAAGTTGACCTTTTCCCTCTAAGGTAAACATCATATTTTTGCTGAAGGCTTCTTCTTCTCGGGGATCGGGGAGAGCTTTCAGAGTGCCGTTGGGCTGAGGAACTGCTAGGGTTCTGGTGAGAGTTTTGACAGATTTGATGGTAATCTGACCGGAGGGTTGATTGCGGATCACCACATTGATTTTATCACCTGGTTTGAACAAATCTTGAACATTTGTTCCTTTGAGACCGATCGCAATTGCATCAATCTCTACAGGTTTGATACTGGTGCCGACTTGGGCTACGGAACCGCCAGAAGTGCCGGGAAAGAAGAAGATTCCGACTGCAACTAGCAGTACGATCAGAGCGGCAGCTACGTCTAGAATGCTGAGTTTGCCGAACAGTCGGCCTTGAGAATCTAAAATTTTCATAATCGCCTATTATACTGATAGCGACAGGAGTATGTTTACAAGCTCAGGACTTACGCAGACATCAATGAAAAACAGATGCTGCTATTGCTGAGCTACCGCTGGCAATGACATACTTTATTGATTCGTAAGTCATGAAGCTAAAAGATATTACCACAACGATCGCCCAAAATCCGCATGACTGGGGCACTTAACCCAGAAGGCAGTTGACGGCGGTTGGTTGGCCGACAGGCCGATCGCCCATAAGCTGGTGGCGCCGTTAAAAATTGACAAAAAGCTAGAATAGCAACTAAGCAGCCTCAAATTACGTCTGCCTATTTAGTGACTTTTCGAGTATTTCCTCAAATTTTATCTAACTTCTCCCACGTATCAATCATGTTAAAAAGTTTTTGGTTGACTTGCCGGCGTACTTGTGGCCGGGGGATTTATCTGTTTCTATCCCTGATTGTGGCTGCAGGTATCGGGCTGGTTTCCCCGGAACCGACTCAAGCATTTTCTTTGCCTGAACTGATTTTTCGGGGCATCCAAGTTATTCAATTGTCGAATATGTCCGATCGCCAAGAGGTGACTATTGGCCAACAAATTAATCAGCAGTTAACCAACAGCGAGTTTAAGATTGACCGCGATCGGGACACTACAGAATATATCAACCGCATCGGTCAGCGGCTCGCTCAAGAAAGCACTCGCCCCGATATTCCTTATACTTTTCAAGTGATTGACGACGACAATATTAATGCTTTTGCAACTATGGGCGGTTTTGTTTATGTGAATAAAGGTTTGATGGCGGCGGCGGACAATGAGGCAGAATTGGCAAGTGTGATCGCCCACGAAATAGCTCACATTAATGCTCGCCACGCGATTAAACAAATGCGTCAAATGGCCATCGCTTCAGGTGTAGCTTCGGCGACAGGGCTCGATCGATCTCAGGCGGTTCAGATTGGAGTGGAATTGGCTTTGCGGCGCCCCCACAGTCGCCAAGCTGAGTATGAAGCAGATCAGTTGGGATTGCAAACTATGGGGCGAGCGGGCTACGCTCAATCTGGGATGGTAGATTTTATGAAAAAGTTGCTCAACAAGCCTTCTCCTCCTAGCATTTTGAGCACTCACCCGGCTACTGCCGATCGTATTGCTGCTATTTCACAGGCTATAGATCCGGATCTTGCTAGCGGTGAAGGTTTGAATAATGAGGATTACAGGCTAGAAATCCGCAGGCTTTTGGGCTCGTAGAAATTCTCAATCTGTCAGGGGACTCTATTGTTTTCTCTTCTATTTTCTTCTCTTTTATTACTTCGCGCTCCTCGCGTCTTCGCGGTTCGTTAAAAAATAAATCCAGTTATATCATGTCCCATGGATTAACCATAATAGCCCGGTCGGGGCGGGTTTTTGAGATTGTCAATTATTGGCACGTATTGTTGGTGAACCCGCCCTACAAAAATCGCGGTTCCTCCACCGGACATGATATTACTAGGGTACGTCAGAAGCAGGTTAATTTCGATTTAAGAGATCGGACTTAAGCGGACCTACCCTAAAACTACAAATTGATTTAACACTGCTGTTGAACAACAGAATCGATCGCAGCTTGGGGGGGTGGAATCGGCTGCGGCTTCAATTGCCGGACAACTTCGTCAAAGGGCAAAATTCGGACTTGATTGTTAAATACATTTACTTGATAAACTCTGCGGTAGCTGAGGTCAAATCCTGTCAGCCAGCCGCTTTTGGGATGATAAGCACCCGTGTCAATATCCAACCACCCTTCGCCCCTGACTAATTCGCCCGGTCTGACCCCATGAAAGGTAAAGGTGATCGTGTGACCGGTGATAATTAATTTATTGGGAAAATAGGGTTTCGACATGGTGTGAAATTCCCTGCGAATCCAACACAGTTGTTCGATCGACTGTTCATCGATCGACAGATGGGGGTCAACGCCGGCGTGAACCAGCCAGATGTCCCCTAAGTCCAGGTGCGTGGGGAGCGATCGCAGCCACTCTAAGTGTTTGTACGGCATCATCCCTGTATCTCTGTAGCTCGCTACTGTCGCATCGCCGCCACTGTAGAGCCAAGATTGCCACGCTCGCATATCCATCGGCGTCCCCGACAAAGCCTCCAGCATCAGTTGTTCGTGGTTGCCCAACAGAGTTTGGTAGGGGCTTTGCTGCACAAAATCTAAGACCTGAGCGCTTTTGGGGCCACGATCGATTAAGTCTCCTAAAAAATAGACGCGATCGTTCGAGCTGGGGGCAAGTGCCTCTAGCAGGGTCATTAAGCCGTCGTAATGCCCGTGTACGTCCCCGATAACAATGCGCCGATGCTCCATTGTGTTTATCCGCTTCCCTGACTCAAAAGCCCCATCTCTAGCTTATAGCATCTGATTTTGCTGCTATTTGCCTTCCCTCTTTTACCGTGGAGGGGTGTCACCCATTATAGTGCTTTGTATAAAGATTCTGTAAAGCTCGCCAGTACCTGTTTGCGTAGCTACTGATAGAAACACAGGCAAGCTGTTAATTGTGGTTCTGCCACTGCTGTTACTGAGGCAAAGCTTTGAGTTATTTCACGCTTTAGGGTGCATCAGCGATTAGCCGACGGATTAAGTCGAAAATAATCCTAGCTGACACACCGTAAAATACGATCGAGCCTTAACGATTGTTACTGAGTCAAAGCTTTGAGGAATGTCTGGAGTTCTGCCAAAAAACCTTTCTTTTTTAGAGGTTTTGCAGGTGTGGTGGAGTCAGGATCGGCGCTTGGGAGAGAAGCGGCTAAAATCCGCTCTAAATCGTCTCCGACTGGTTTGTGGGCGGTTTCAGAAATTAGTTCGTATTCGTCGTTTGTTTCCAGCCACACTTGCCAGGATTGGGGGTAGCAGCGGAATAAAGCAGCAGTGTCTAAGGGTCTGATATAGTAGCAGGATTCAATTTTGCTGAGGAATCGATCGCGCAATTGGCGACCCGCATAGCCTATACCTATAGTGGCAACGTCTTCGAGGCGCGGGTTGAGTAGAATTACTGGGCGACCGGCCGCAGCTATATAAATTTTTTCGACTTGGGCCACTTCTACGGCTGCTGGATTGATCAAAAGGAAAAGTTGATCTTCCGGTGATATTTTATCTTCAACAGGGGTGCGACTGCTACCCAAATCAGTGACTTTAAACGGTGTTTCTCCCCAGTCGCGGCGCGCGAGGGCTGCCGCACCAGTGTCGGGAAAAAAGACTTTTACTCCGGCGTAGATTTCCTCAAATTCTGGGAGGAATTCTAGGGTGATAGACTGTGCTTGCAGGGCGATTTCTGGAAATACTAATTCGACTTGCAGTAGAGTTTTACCGTCCGAGAGGGCGGCGGCGGTGGCAATGCGGGATTGGGCGATCGCCTCGTTGAGATCCTTGGGCAGTTCTGTCATTAATCTAATTGTTTTTACTCGACTTCTCTCAATCTAATTTTACCTGAGATATTGCACCATTCTCACTTACCTATTCTTGAGCATGGTACAAGATGTAAGTTTTACCGTCTCAAGCAACAAAAGCTAACACCGACACGGGCGAACCGGAACCTCCCAAAAGGCGCAATATTCCGATAACTAAAGTGATTTTAGCCGCAGGTAACAAGTCGAGATTTGCTAGATTTTCCAGCACTATTCGCTGCTTTTCTAATACCAATTTGTTAACCGCAAAACTTTCATCTCGCCCGGTATCGACTCCGTGGGTGTCGGTTCCAATTCCCGCAATCGAGCGTTCTTCTAGCAAAAATTGAGTGACTGCTTTGCCAAATCCGGGAAAGTGGCAAATTCCGCGATCGTCTCGGTTGAAAAATGCTTTCTCCTCATCCCATTTTTCTTGCCAGCCAGTATACAATAAAACTAGATTTCCCGGTTCTATAAGTTTGTACTGCCGTTCCCAAGTCAATATATCATCAATTGTTAAAGTGTAGTCGGGATTGGCAAGACATTGCTCTCGGATGTCGATCGCAATTGCGGGCACAACGAGCGACTGCGGGGAATAATTATCAATGCTGGCGCCTCCTGCATAAAAGCTGTTGGGTGCGTTGATGTGAGTGCCGCTGTGTTCTCCCATCGAGAATTTTCGCAGGAAATACCCGTCTGTGTCTATTTGAGCTACTGGGGCAATTTCTGTCGCTGGATCTCCTGGCCAAATGGGAATGTTTGGGTGAATTGAATGGGTTAAGTCTACAATTTTGCTGTAGGCGATCGTTTTTAAGTTATTTGACTTAAAGTTGTTTGTCATCAGGTTAAATATATCTATTATTTATTAAACACAGTTGAGTTTTTGACCTTCTGCGAGCTCAATCTAAAATCTAAAATCTAAAATCTAAAATCTAAAATTCGATTAGTCGATCGAGGGTTGCTTCCATCACATCCTTGGTTTGCCCGGAAACAGTATACACCAAAGCTTCTCGATAAACTCTCCCGGCCGGGTGTAGCGTACCGTTAGCAGCACCGCTAGAAACTGCAACCGCAGCGTGCCCGCAACGCATCGCTAAATCAATGGCTTGAGCTCGCAGCGCTAATTGTTCTGCTTTCGAGCTATGTTGAGATTGTGGGAAATTCTGTTTTAGCCGATCGAGCTTTTGCTCCAGTTTTTGACAAGCCGCCGTTATAAAAGGTGAATTCTTAGCAGCCGCCGCTGCTGCAATTACATCCAATCCCGCTCGAATACAACCAAAATTACCCGGAACAAAATTCAGTATATTTTTGGTGTCGTTTTCCGAAATCCAGCCGACAGGTTTAACTGAAATTATTTTCGATTCATGCAGCAACCAATTATCGAGAGTTACTGTCACAGTATTAGTCGAGTTCATGGCGATTAACTGCATGATTTCGCTACAAGCTATTTTACCAGATTCGCGTTCAATATTGGCAAAAGGCACTAAACCGAAAACAGCGCGTTCGTCAGGAAGTACCGCCGCTACAATAAACTTTTGAAACAAGCCAAAACCTGTTACCCAAGGAACTTTTCCTGACAATAAATAACCCGCTTTTGTGGGAGTTGCGGTGACGGCCGGATTGCCCGATCGCCTCAAATGCGAAAACCCAATACCCAAGCGTAACTCTTTTTGGGCGATCGCGGGCAAGTATCTGCTTTTTAACATTTCATTGTCGCTGTTGGCAATCATCGCAGTTGCGCTGTGGTGCTGAGTTTGCAGGAAAGACAAAGCGCCGGAATATCGAGCCGTCAATTCCTGATATTTGTAAAAAATCTCCGGTGCAACTTCGACACCGCCCCATTTTTTGGGAACTCGCAACGCTAAGAGCGATCGATCTTCCAATCCCGCAACTGCTGTTTTCAGCGCTTCCGAGTCGCTGTCGATAATTTCCGCGTAGGGTGAAACGCACTTTTGCAGGTAAGTTTCTGTGTAGTAAAGAATATCTTGAAATTCCATTTTTTATGATAATTTTCTAGTTGTTTTTACCATTACTTTGGAAAGTTTCATTACCCACGCATAGGTAGCGAGAAACCCAGTTATTACGATTTTTGTGGCGAATCACGAGACATCTACGAAAACACCGGGTTTCTGAGATAATTTTATAGTTATTTTTATTCAAAGTTCTATGGGGGGCAGAAAAATCCGCCCCTAAACTAACTCATTCCCAAACTTTCCAAGGAGCCTTCCCTTCATCCCAAAGCTCGTTTAAATACTTGTATTCTCGAAAAGTATCCATCGCAAAGAAGAAGCCCTCATGACGGTAAGCCATCAACTGTCCGTCTGCCGCCAAACGCTGCATCGGCTCTTGTTCTAAAATACAATCATCTCCCCCCAAATACTCAAATACCCGGCGGTTAAATATCATATATCCAACACTGATCCAGCCATCTATTTGAGGTTTCTCCGAAAATTGTACTACGCGGCTATCGCTGTCTACATCCAAAATCCCAAAGCGAGAAATCGGGCGAAATGTAGTGACAGTTGCCAGCTTACCGTGAGACTTGTGAAAATCCATCAAGGCGTCAATATCGACATCAGCAACTCCATCGCCGTATGTCACCATGAAATTATCGTGATCGATATATTTTTCTATCCGTTTTACCCGCCCTCCCGTCATGCTTGCCGCGCCAGTTTCAGCCAGGGTAACATTAAAATCTTGTTCGAGATGTTCCTCATGATAAGTGATGGTATTTTGGCGTCCCAGACAGATAGTAAAGTCATTGTTCATGGCTTCATAATTGAGGAAATATTCTTTAATCATGTTGCCGCGATAGCCCAAGCACACAATAAATTTTTGGAAACCGTAGTGTGCATAGATTTTCATGATGTGCCAAATAATCGGATGCCCCCCCACCTCAACTAAGGGTTTGGGACGAAATTCTGTTTCTTCTCTGAGACGGGTACCGAGACCACCTGCGAGGATAACTACTTGCATTTTGTCACATTTTTAAAGATGATAAATTAATTTATCATCAATCATCAGGGATTTTTTCAAAGAATTATTAACATTTTCTCATAGTGAGTGAAGCTTTGTAAACCAACAAAATCACGAATTATTATAAATAATCGTATGGTGATCCGTGGGCACCGTGTATTTAGGAATAATCCTAGGGTGTTCCGTACACACCATGTATTTAAATGCTGCGCGCAATTTCTAACTAAGAGTAGGGTGGGTACTGCGGACAGTATATTTGAATACAGCGCAATTTCTAACTTATTAATAGTCGATTAAGAAATAGACAAAAAAGCAGCAAAGACCTATACTAAATATAATAAAGACATTCAACAGCAATGAAAAATCAACTCGATCGCCTAAAAAACTTTTTAGGTATCCTATGCGCGATCGCCTCAATAATTATATTATTCCAATCGGCTATACCTGGTGTTTACGCCACGGTTGTTGCACCGAAAATCTCAACCATACCACAAACCAGCGTAGCTTTTGTACCCAACATACCGGGTGGCGGATTAGACTTTCACGAATCAGCAGGAGGACACACTTTAGAGAGACACGTTGCTAAAACAGAAGCACAACTAGCACAGCGACTCGCAAGCGAAACGAGAATTTCTGCAGCATCTTCTTTTACTGACCGTTCCGTCGCCGAAACGGCTATTGCAGAAGCAATGAACAGAAATCAAAGTGCGATCGACTCTTGGGTGAAAAGTCAAGGTAATCGTTATACGATCGACTACAATGCCAACAGAATAATTGGCATTACTCTGCGTCGCCGCGCATCCAAAGCAACTTCAACATCTCGCCTGAGAATCATCCTTCAGCGCAGCGCCAAATTACCTCCCGGATACTTTATTCTCACAGCCTATCCCCAATGATCAATCAATTTCCTCATTTAACCCAATTTTTAAGTTCCTACTTTCACCAAGACTGGCCGTTAGAAGCTGACACTCCCAGCGATGTAGTGAACAACTACCGCAGCAGCGAACCTGCAGCAAGTGTTGAAGCTGCATCACAAGAGCTCAGCAAACTGCTCGCAATGCCGATCGCCCCAGCCGATTTAGAAGCATTCATCATTGATGAATTAGGGTGTTACTACGACCCACAATCCGAAAATCAAACAGTCAGAGAATGGTTGGAATCTGTGCAAAAATCTTTAAAAAATCTCAGCTAAACTTTATATATTTGTAATAAAACGGCTATATATTTGTAAGGACACGGCACTGCCGTGTCCCTACAATTTATTCACAATTTAATAGGGTAGCTAGCTCACTTGCTAACAGTCAATAAGTAGCCTTCGTGGACGTTGAAATTAGGGATAACATAAGCCAAGCTGCCGCTACCCACCGAAAAACTTTCTTCTTTAACTGTGACAAGCTGTGGCACGGCTCCTTCTTGATTGTTGGGAATTTTTTCTAATTTTAGAGTGATTTTCTGACCTCTTTGAATACCTAGCTGCTCCAAATTGCCGAGGGTTAATGTTACCGTTGTTGCTGAGGAAAAATTGGGGTCGAAATAACCTAAAAGTATCTGTGCTTTACCTTCAGGATTTGACTTGCTGGCTAAAGCGACAAGGCGATTGTTATTTGACCAACTCCGCACCCGCGAATTAACTCCGTCAGCATAAGCTTTGTAAGCCCACCAAGCTGCTCTTGGTTCAAAAGTATTAGGCGTGACCATCCCACTCAGCGTATTGTTGAAGCAATTGCTAACTTTATTTGGCCCTTTAGCATCCCAACAAGCTCTGCAAGCACCGTCAGCTTTTGCATACTCTAAGTTATACAAATAACCTAAGATTTCTCCCGGCTGGTACTGCGCTAAGTTCCCGACAATTTCGTTGACGTAAATTTTTTGCAATTTCAGTTCCTTGTAAGAGGGACTTTGCTGAAAATTGCGTTTAGCCTCAATTACGTGATCGTCAACAAATAAAATCATTGCGTCGTTAAGTTCGTGCCATGAGAGGAAGTTTACTTCAAGTTTGTTGGCCTTGCAGTAATCCAAAAAAGCGGCGAGATATTCTTTGCTGTAGCGGCCGAGGCTTGGCCCGCCAATCATTGCTGACGGCCCCAATTCTTCCCGCAAAATTTTGTAAGCTCTTTTGTAAGTTTCAAAGAATTGTTCTCTGCTTCCCTTCCAAAATGGATCTTTCCAATCTGGCTCATTCCATACATCCCAAATAATTTTTTTGCCTTTATTTTGCTGGGCTAACTGTCGGATGAATGCTTCCCACGCGGGGTAGTTTTGATAGGGCCAGCCATTGGGATTAGTACCGTAGCCCCACAAGTCGCTAACTACTAACTGAAACTCGGCTCCGCTGGCGATTATGCGATCGTAAATATCGAGTCTCCCGGCGCGCCAAAGTTTCGGCTGCAAGGGTTTGATAGAACTATCCGGCGGTTTTGTGGTGTCGATTCCGTGCAGGATGCCGCTCATGGAAATTGTACCGGTGGCTGGCTGTCCAAAATCTACTGTAACGTTCGATCGCAGTTGGGCGATCGCTCTTGGCTGTCCCCAATAGGCTATTAACAGAACAGTGACAATAGCTAAACAAATTGTCAGCAGTTTATTAATACGTGGGAATTTGAATGTAAATTGCATATCTTTTGTTTGGTTGATGTTTTGTGGAATGGGCCGGAGATCCCGTTCCTAAGAATGCTGCAAGAACTCAGTTTTAACGAACCGATGAAAACACTTCAAAACCCTGTATGGATTCTATCACTTGTTGCCACGATCGGGAGTTGATCAGCTCGTTGGTATCGAAATTAACTCCTTTTTCGGCAGCAAAAATACCAAAGTTTTTCACCCAATCAAAGATAGTTTCTGTGGTAAAATAAGGCGTGCAAGCCCAAGCCGATTGTAAATTACTAGCCATCTCGGACATATGTCCCCGATCGTAAGCCTCCCAAGCTTTCCACACTAAATAATAGTATTTCACCAGGCTATCCACTTCTTGTACCTGCTTTTTTAGTTTCGGACTAATAGAGAAACTGTCGCTCTCATCCTCACTTACAAATGCCTGTTCAATTATTTCTCCATATTCCCGAAGCATCCGTTCTTCTTTGAATAGTTCTTGGGCTCGCGCTTTGCACGCTTGTCCTGCAAGTCTACGCAATTCGGGATTTTCTGCCCATATTTCCACGGTTTCTACCAACTCTTTTACTGTCCCTTCTGGGTCTATTGTAGGATCGGGGAGCAACTTTCCCGTGTCTCCCAATTCTTCAGGAATCCCGCTGACTGCTGTGGCAATTATCGGCAATCCTTTCGCCATTGCTTCCATAATTGCTAGCGGCATTCCTTCTGCTTGGGAAGATAAAATAAAGATGTCGCTGGCGTCTAGCCAATCGGCAATATCCCAGCGCTGTCCTAAGAATTTAACCTGTTCTTCTACTCCCAATTTGCTCACAGTTGCTCTTAGTTCAGGTTCCAGATTGTCGTGAGTAGTAGACCCAGGCCCGGCCCAAACAAAGTAAATTTGGGGCCAAACTAGACGATTTTTCAATTGGGCGATCGCCTGCAATTGATACTGATATCCTTTAATTGGAGTCAATCTCGCCGCCGTAAAACAAACTATAGCATTTTCGGGGATTCCTTGTTCTTGACGCAGACGTTGGCGAGTAGAAAGATTCGGTTGCTCAAAATAACGATTTGGTCTGCCATAATAGATTACTTTTCCTCGTTCTAGATGCGCTTTAAATAGACTTTGGAACAAGCTTAAATTCTCGTGGGAAACTGCTACTGCTGCTTTTGCTACCATGTACTGGTAGGCAACTGCCTCGAAATAGGGGATTTGATCGCCGCGATCGAAGGTTTCATAATTGCGATTGATATAACCGAGACTGATTATGTACGGTATATTTTGCTCGATCGCAACTTGTTTAGCTGCAAAGTTAGCCATCGGCCAGCCGTCACTAAATATAATTAAATCTGGTCGAGCCTGGGCGTAAATCTTTTGAGCATCATCCAAATTGTAAGCAATTCGCAAAAACTCTTTCATCGTGTCGAACTCTAGCCAAATATGTTCGATACCTAGCTGTTTTTGTTCGGTAATTAAAGGGTTAGAAGCTTGACTTTGAACGCTGGTTACTCGGTAGCCATCGGCAGCTAATTTACACATCAGCGAGTGGTTAAACTGAGCCAATCCGCCGACTCCTGAGTCTTCTGTGTACAGGAGTACGTGCTGTCTTGGCTGCCGAGAAGTCGAACTGGGAGCCGATTGAAACTGATAAGGATTGTTCGCTGCGATCGCCACTATGTCTTGCCATTCCTGTAAATTGGTTAAGGCATAGGCATCAAAGTTGTAGCCGTACTGTTCCGAAACCCCCTTAAAAGTTTCCAGCCAATTAAAAACAGTTTCAGTGCCTGTCAAACGAGTGTAATACAGAGATTTTTCCAGACATTCGACCATTTCTGGCAAATATCCGTCGCGGTACATCCGCCATGCTATCCATACGAAACACTTGTAACGTTCCGCGCGTTTCAACTCGCGGATGCGCTGAGGTAAGTCTGGTCGCGCGAAAAATTCCTCCATCAAAATTTCCGTATTTTTCATTAATTTGGAGCCGTTAGACATGATATTGCTTTCGTGCTGACGATAGCAGGTTAATATCTCTTTTAACCAAACTGACTTGCAGCCTTTTAAACCTAAACGTAGCACAAAATCTAAATCTTCGGTTGGCGGCAAGCGATGATCGAAACCCCCCAAGCGTTCCCACCACTCTCGCCGCAGCATCATGGCGCTGGGACGCACTGATTTGTAGAAAACAAAGGCTTCTAAATCTAATTTTGGTGCTTCTTCCCAAGGCTTTACTCCATAAATGGCTTCGTCGTTGTCGCCAACTATCTGCCAACCTGTTTGCACCAGATCTAATGTGGGGTCAGCATCAAAGCAAGCTACTTGTTTTTCTAGTTTTTCTGGTAGGAAAAAGTCGTCAGCATCTAGAAAAGCTAAAAATTCCCCTTTTGCTAGCTTACAAGCATGATTTCGAGCAATTGCTGCTCCTTGGTTATCTTGATAGATGTATTGAATTAAATCGAGGTAAGGTCCTAAAACTTGGCGAGTGTTGTCAGTTGAACCGTCGTCTATGACGATAATTTCCCAGTTTTGATAAGTCTGGTTGAGAACACTCTCTACGGATTTGACAATGTAGCTATCGCTGTTGTAAGTGGGGATGATGACGCTGACTCTGACTGTTTTTTGGGGAAGTATGCTAACCATTAACTTTTTCCATTCGGGTAAGTTTCTTAAAGATTGAGTGTCGGGGTCAATTCCGTAAGATTTAGAAATTGCAGCCAGACGAGCAAGCCAATCTATTACTGTTTTTTCTGGGGAGTAAGGAGTATAAAGGAAAGATTTTTGGTAATACTCCACTGCTTGCACCGGATAGCCGCTGTAGTAAAGTTGCCACGACATCCATGTTAGAATCTCATAAAAAGCCGGCTTTTCCAATTGACGGATGTCCTCTGGCAAGTCGGATCTGCTGAATAAATTTTGCTTTAATTTAATAGCAAGGTTTGCCTGTTTCAGCGCTCTCTGGATCGACACATTTTGCCCGTGCTGGCGGTAGCATACTGTCACTTGAGGCAACCAAGCAGCTTCGCAGCCAGATAGTGCTAAACGCAAGATTAAGTCGGCATCATCTACTGAATCATACTGAGAATCAAAGCCACCGACTCGTTCCAGCCACTGCCGCGAAAACATCATGGCGCTGGGAAGTAGGGGCATATAAACAATCCAGGTTTTTAAGTCTAGCTGAGGCAAGTATTCCCAGGGTGTGACATCGAAAATACTTTCGCCTTGCTCTTTAACCATTCGCCAGCCACTATTAACAATTCCTAGTGATGGCTGAGCGTCAAATAACGCAACTTGTCCAGCTAACTTATCGGACAAGAAAAAGTCATCTTGATCTAAAAAAGCAATTAATTCACCTCGGGATTCCTGAATTCCTCGGTTGCGGGCGGCAGCTACTCCTTGGTTTTCCTGATAAACATAGCGAATTTTGTCAAAATAAGGCTGCAATGCTTGGCGGGTGTCGTCGGTTGAGCCGTCGTCTACGACGATAATTTCCCAGTTTTTATAGGTTTGGCTGATGACGCTTTCTACGGCTTGCGCGATGTAGCGAGATCCATTATATGCTGGGATAATTACACTTACTCGCGGTGTCGGATTTGCCATTGACATGAGTTTTATCGGTGATAAGGAAGGGTTCGGCCACGGATTCTGAAACGGATGTAACGGATGTAACGGATGTCAGGCAGAAGGTAGATGCAATTATACTGCTGACAGCAATCCGAATTTAAAATGTAAATCTGGTATTTTAGCGTGCATAAAATACAGATTCAATACCCTGTACTTCCTCGAGTAATTGTTGCCATTCTGCTGAATTAATTAGAGAATATGTATCTAATTTCTGCCCTTGGGTTGAGGAAAAATTTGCAAAATATTCAACCCAATTTAATAGAGTTTCTGTAGTCAAAAAAGGTGTGTACTTCAAAGATTCTTGAAGCGACTTCTGCATTCGCCTTAAATCTTCTTGACAGTAAGCCTGCCAAGCATTCCACACTAAAGAGCTGTAGTGCACCCGGTTTTCTATCTTCGCCATTGACCTCTGCACCTTTTTTTGAGTAACAAATGAATCTGTTTGGCGATCGCAAAGTAAAGCTTTTTCGATCGCCTCCATCGACTCTGCCAACATCCGTTCCTCTTTAAACACTTTCTCCGCCCGCTGCTTGCAAGCTTGACCGATTTGATGTCGAAATTCTGAATTCATTGCCCAAGATTCTACAGTTTTCGCCAATTCCCTCGCGGTTCCCTCTGGATCGGTATTCGGATCTGGCAACAATTTCCCAGTCTCGGCAAGCCCTTCAGGAATACCGCCGACAGCCGTTGCAACTACCGGCAATCCCTTAGCCATCGCTTCCATTACTGAAAAAGAAGGCGCTGCATCTGCTAGAGAAGTTAAAATGAATATGTCGCTAGCATCCAGCCAATCAAGGATATCCCAGCGCTGTCCGATCAACTTCACGCGATCGCTCACCCCTAACTCTTTAATAGTTTCCCTCAATTCTACTTCTACATTGTCAGCGCTTCCCTCACCAGTTCCTGCCCACACAAAATACAGTTTAGACCACACAGGAGACTGCAGCAACTGCTTGATTGCTTCGAGCTGATATCGATGCCCTTTAATCGATGCCAATCGAGCCGATGTGAAACAGACAATAGCATCTTCAGGAATTTCTATTTCTTGTCGCAGACGTTGACGGGCCGCAGCATTAGGAGGTGCAAAATATTCAGGAGAACGCCCCAAGTAAATCACTTGTCCTCGCTCTTTTGGCAACTTGAAATGTTGGCCCAATAAATTCAAATGTTCGTAAGCGCCAACAATCAAGGCTCTAGCTTGTAGGCAGTGGTGAAGCACTCCTTCTACATAAGGAACTACATCCCCGCAGGCAAAAGTTGCGTGTTCTGGCATAACTAACCCAATCACCATCATGTATGGTATTCCCATTTCAATAACTACCTGTTTAGCTGCAAAATTGGAAAATGGCCAACCATCGCTAAAAATAATCATATCCGGTTGATTGCTAGCAAAAAGCTCTCGTGCATCCTGAGTATTTCTTAGCACCCGCTGTAAATCTTTATGACCGCTAAAATCCAGCCACAAATGCTCTATACCTAACTCTCGTTCTCGCTTAAGCAAAGGGCTAGAATGTTGGGTTTGCACGCAAGTGACTCGATAGCCTAACAAGGCTAACTGACAAAGAATGGCATGATTGTACTGCGCTAATCCTCCCACGCCCGGATCATCGGTGTTGTAGAGTAGAATGTGCGTTCCCCTACGGGATAGCTTCGCTTCACGCGCTTTTGAAGGTGTGGGAATAGAACTCTGTTGAGATTGGGGTGGATTAGTCATCACCCTCAAAATTATCTCTTGCCATTCCACTAACTTACTCAGCGAATAAGCGTCAAAATTTTCACCGTATTCTTCAGAAGCTATCCTAAAAGTTTCCAGCCAATTCAAGACGGTTTTTGTGGGCGAAAAAGGCGTATATTGCAAGGATTTTTCCAAACACTGGGCCATCTCTGCTAGATGACCGTCGCGGTACATCCGCCATGCCAGCCACTTGAAGCATAGATAGCGTTCCTGGTTTTTTAACTGGCGAATTGACTCAGGCAAATCAGGCCGCTCGAAGAATTGTTCCATCAAAATTTCTGTATTCTTCATTAGCGACAAACCGCTTGACATAATATTAGAATTGTGCTGGCGATAACAGGTAAGAATCTCTTCTAACCAAACTGCTTTGCACCCCTTTAAAGCTAAACGCAAGGCAAAGTCTAAATCTTCAGCCAAGGGAAAATTATCATTGAAACCGCCCAATTTTTCCCACCACTTTCGGCGCAGCATCATCGCACTCGGCCGCACGCATTTAAATATAATAAAGCTTTCTAAATCTAATTTAGGCGCTTGCTGCCAAGGCTTTATTTCAAAAATATCTTTCCCTGTTTCATCGACCATCAGCCAACCTGTTTGCACCATATCTAAGGTGGGGTCAGCGTCAAAGCAAGCTAGTTGTTTCTCTAGCTTGGATGGTAGGAAATAGTCATCGGCATCTAGAAATGCCAAAAACTCGCCTTGGGCTAGTTGGCAACCAATATTTCGGGCGGCTGCTACTCCTTGATTTTCCTGATATATGTAGCGAATTCTGTCAAGATAAGGCTGCAATACTTGCTGCGTGCAATCTGTCGAACCGTCATCTACAACAATAATCTCCAAATCAGTAAAAGTTTGGGACAGCGCGCTCTCCACCGCTTGTACGATGTAGCGATCGCCATTATATACAGGTATAATTACGCTTAATTGCGGTGTTTGAGTAGCTGTTGACATTATTTAGCTCGCTGTTAACCTATGATTATCTAGTTTAGATTAATGTGGCGGACATTCATTATTATTCTGTGTTCGGTTGCTCTACTTACAAAAACTTGAACTTTGGCAAAGTGTAGCATATAATTTTACATGGAATGATAACTCAAAAGGAAAATAAAAAATGAATTCGGAAACGGCGCAGGTGAATTTTCAGCAACAGGCAGAACTTTATTTAGCTACAGGCAACTTCGATCGGGCGATCGCACTTTGCCAACAATTTTTGGCATCTGAACCCAATTCAGCAGAGACTTGCAAGACCTTGGGAAAGGCGCTGCAAGCTCAGGGTAAACTAGAAGACGCAAGGTATTGGTATAAAGTTGCGATCGCCCTCCAACCAGATTTTGCCGAAGCTTTTGCTAACCTCGGCACTCTCTGCGCTACTTTGGAACAGTGGCAAGAGGCGATCGGCTGTTACCAAAAAGCCATCTCCCTGCAACCAAACTTTGCAGGATTTTACCGTAATTTGAGCCGGATATTTACCCAAGTCGGTCAAGCTGAGGAAGCAGCAGACTGTTGGTATCAAGCACTGATCGTGGAACCAATAGAAATAGCAGAAGAATATCTCGATTTAGGTAATACTTTGCTAGTCCAAAATAAGCCAGAAAGGGCGCTAGTTTGTTACCACCGAACCATTTTTTTAAACCCGAGTTGTTGCGAAGCTTATTGCAAAATAGCAGAAGCTGCTAGCGACTTGAAACAGTGGGACGAAGCTATTGTTAACTATCGCAAAGCGATTAAACTCCAGCCGGATATTTCAGAATTTCATTACAAATTAGGAAATGTTTTGCAAGCTAAGGAGCTTTGGCGCGAAGCGGAGGCTGCTTACCGAAAAAGTATTGATTTAAATCCCAATTCTTTTTTCTCATACTACAACTTAGGCAGCGTGCTGCTCAATTTAGAAAAATGGCAAGAAGCTGCGATCGCCTACCGCACGGCTGTTGAAATTAACCCGGATTATTCTTGGTCTTACTACAGCATCGGTGCAGCTTGCGATCGATTAGAAGAATGGTCTGAGTCCGCAGCAGCTTACCAGCGCGCTACTGAAGTAGACCCGAATTTTTTCGCAGCTTTTCACAAGTTAGGAGATGCTCTTTTTCAACTAGAAAAATGGTCAGAAGCTGAGGCTGCATACGAACGGGCGATCGCACTCAATGCGGATTTATTTTGGTCTCATTATAACTTAGCTTTGACTTTAGTTAAACTTCAAAAATTTGCAGAAGCAACGCTCGCTTATCGGCGGGCGATCGCACTCAATCCAGAATTTTCTTGGACTTACCACAATTTAGGAGAAGCACTGTTAAAAACCCAACAGTGGAAAGCCGCAGCTACGGCTTACCAACGTGCTATTGAACTTAATCCCACTATTTCTTGGTCTTATTACAATTTAGGCGATGCTTTGAGTGGAAGTCACGCATGGAACGATGCTGTTTCCGCCTACCTTTGTGCGCTTCAAATCGAGCCGTCTCTACCGAAAATTTACATAAAGTTAGGTGAGGCTCTAATTAAAAGAACTCCGGTAGATTCAGATGTAGCAACTAGCTACTATCACCACCAAATGCAGCCCCTGCACGCTCCTGAATTTTACTGCGAAATAGCCCAAAATTTTGCTGAGAGCGATCGGCGTAACGAAGCCATAATGTTGTACTTGATGGCATTAGAAATTAGACCCAAAGATCCAGAAATTTCCCAAAAATTAGAGGAGATTTTAGAAAAACAGCGTCGAACAGGGGAATCTACTCTATTATTAGAGTTAGAAGCTAAGGATATTCGCGATCGCTATATCGCCCGAGTTGCCAAAGGCAAGACTTTTGCAGAAGTCGGCGGCTTGTGGGGAACTGTCAGTGAAAAAGTATCTGTAGCTAGCAAATACGGTGCAGTTTCTCTGACAATGATTGATGCCATGCCGGCATCCCTCCAGTGGTGGCAAGATTTTCACAATCGCATGACAAGTTTAAATATTGCTAATTATCACTGTATCAATCAAGATATCACTCAGATTCAGGTTGCAGATATTGGCGAGCCTTACGATTTAGTTCACTGTGCAGGAGTTTTGTACCATCACCCCCATCCGTTGCAGATTTTAGTTGCTTTACGTCAGATAACTCGCGAGCATTTAATTTTCACTTCAGCTATCACCCAAGAAGTTATAGAAAATGAGTTGGGACGCTATGAAATTCCCGCTTCTGGAGTAATGTTTATTCCCGCTTTGGACGACGCAGAACGAGCTATTTTAACAGCTTACTGGCGGACATACATCAACAACAACCAACTTATAGGGATAACTGAGAAAGCAGTTTTTGACATGAACAATTTTGCGGCGTGCTGGTGGCTACCTACAGCTACTGCTTTAGAAGCTATGTGCGAAGTCGCGGGATTTAAAGTTTTAGACAAAGGATTGACTTGGGACAATAATGCTTTGACTCTGCTGCTGGGTATTTGAGGATTGGTAACAAAGAATAACAGGACTTGCTTGTGCACAAACAGCTAAACACCCGGTTTATGAGCTGATTTCTTGTTGTTTTTCTCATATTTCTACTAAAAACCGGGTGTTTTCCGTAAGTCATAAATAAAATAGCTACAAACATTTTTTGTGAAGAAAAGAGCAACAGGGAAATAATTAATGAACAATCACCAACCAGGGACGCCGTTAGGAAACATTTTAGTAGTAGACGATACACCAGAAAACCTCCGTCTGTTGTCTACGATGTTGACTCAGAGGGGGTACACTCCCCGCTGCGTGATTAACGGAAAAATGGCTTTGAGAGCCTGCAATTCTAATCCACCAGATTTGATTTTGCTCGACATAATGATGCCGGAAATGAACGGCTACGAAGTCTGTCAGCACTTGAAACTAGAAGCAAAAACTCGCGAAATCCCGGTAATTTTTATCAGCGCTAAAGATGAAGTCTTTGACAAAGTAAACGCATTTGCTGTGGGAGCTGTTGACTATATCAGCAAGCCATTTCAGTTTGAAGAAGTGCTCGCACGCATCGAAAGTCACCTCAGCCTGCGGAATTTACAAAAGCAGCTAAAAGAACAAAATATGCTGCTGCAAGAAGAAATCACGAGCCGCTTAGCAGTAGAAAAAACTCTTCAGGAAAAAAACCAAATTTTGCAACAAGAAATCAGCAGCCGTCGCGCTGTTGAAAAAGCTCTGCAAGAGCAAAATTTGGTACTCCAACAAGAGATATCCCACCGCCAGCGCGCCGAATCTGCTCTATTAAAATCTAACCAAGAATTGGCGCGTTCAAATGCAGAACTAGAACAATTTGCTTATGTCGCTTCTCATGACTTGCAAGCGCCTTTAGCAACCATTGCCAGTTACGCTCAACTTTTAGAAAAACGCTACAAAGACCAACTCGACAGCCAAGGTAGTAAGTTTATCGGCAATATCGTTCAGGGCTGCACCAGAATGCAAACTTTAATTGACGATTTACTCGAATATTCGCGCGTTGGCCGGAGTCGGAAACCTTTTGAACTGACAGATTGCAATCATGCAGTCGAGCAAGCACTCGCGAACCTGCAAGGGGCGATCCGCGAGACTAAAGCCGTTGTCACCTACAGCGAATTACCCGCGGTAATGGGGGATATTTCTCAACTCGTACAGCTATTTCAAAATTTAGTCAGCAATGCGATTAAATATCGCCACGATGCACCGCCTGTGGTTCATATTACCGCTTGCAAACAGGAGGAAAACTGGTTAATTTCTGTCTCAGATAATGGAATTGGTATTGCTCCGCAGCATCAAACACGCATCTTTCAAATTTTCCAGCGCTTGCACACTCAAAGAGAATATTCTGGGACAGGTATTGGTTTAGCAATTTGTCAAAAGATTGTGGAACTTCACGGCGGATGTATCTGGGTGGAATCGGAACCGGATCAAGGTTCAACTTTTTACTTTACTCTCGCTTAATCGAGACATACTTCAAAAGGTATAAGCTCTAAAGTAGGTAAAATGTATTATTTTATAAACTTTCACTCCTAACCTAGAAGCTACAATGTAGAAGTTAATACTGTTTAATAGTTTAGATGAAAGCATTGAATAATTGGGAATGACTGTGACTATCGGGTTGGGGAGAGGGGCTACAGTTGGATTCTTTTTTAAATGGTATAAATGGCAAGTTAGAATAAAAATTCTTTTCCGTTGACAGTATACTTAGTGCGTGATATAATTTTAATTATTAAACATAAATTTTGTAGCGCTTGCTTACCCCCCCAATCTGACAGTTGATGTAGGTGTACGTGCAATTGAATGACTTCCATAAAAATACCAGGTAAAATTTAAGTTAGTTTAACAGTTTATTGATTATAGATATTATGAAAGCAGTTTTTAACTTAGCTTTGCCTCCTATCTGCTTTAAAGTTTTGTTAGTAGAAGACAACCCTCAGGAAGCTGAGCTGATTGAATATTTGCTGTCAGAAATTGGCGGCGCGCAGCGTATAGTGCTGACGAAAGTAGAGCGCCTCAGCGAAGCGCAGCAGCTATTGAATCAAGAAACTTTTGACATAATTTTATTAGACCTTTCACTGCCAGATAGTCTGGGAATCGAGACGGTGGCTCGGGTACAAGAGTACGGGGTAAATGTGCCGATCGTAGTTCTGACCGCCCAAAACGACGAAGAACTTGCCCTGCGGTTGATTTCGGTCGGCGTACAGGATTATTTGGTAAAAAGAAAAATCGACAGCGAACTGTTAATTCGATCGCTCCGTTACGCCATAGAACGCCAGAACAGTCAAGATGCTTTGCGAAAAAGTGAAGAAAAATATCGCTCGGTGGTGGAAAATTCCCTGATCGGCATTGCCATCATCGCTCCAATTATTGACAGCGAAATTCCTCTAAATTGCCACTGGATAGAAGTTAACGATGCCCTGTGCAATTTACTGGGCTATGAGCGCTACGAACTCGTGCAAAAGAATTGGCTAGAGTTGACTCATCCAGAGGATTTGGAGGCTAATTGTGAAAATTTTTCTCAGATGTTAGCAGGTAGGCTCGACGGTTACATCTCAGACAAAAGGTGGCTCAAACAAGACGGCGAAATAGTTCATACGCGAGTTTCCCTGCGCTGCATCCGTCGCCTGGACGGGTCTATCGACCGGATAATCGAAGTAGTGTTGGACGTGAGCGATCGTTACCGCTACGAAGCCAAACTGAAAGCGTCAGAAGAATTTTTAAACCACACCATAAATGCTACGCCAGACCCAATTTTTGTCAAAGACGAGCAACACCGCTGGATGATATTAAATGATGCTTTTTGTCAGTTGATCGGCAAATCGCGGCAAGAACTGATCGGCAAATCAGATTATGACTTTTTCCCAAAATCAGAATCTGCTGTTTTTTGGACAAAAGATGAAGAAGTGTTGACAACTGGTGTCTGCTTAGAAACCGAAGAAAAATTTACAGACTCGGCAGGGAAAGAACACATAATTTCTACAAAAAAAAGCGTCTTCAAGATAGCAGACGGCAGTAAAGTAATAGTGGGTACAATTAGAGATTTTACCCAATACAGACAGCAACAAAAAGCCCTGGAACAAAGCGAAGCTCGCTTTCAAAAATTGGTAGCTAATCTGCCGGGAATAATTTATCAATTACGAATGTCAGCCACTGGAAAAATGTCTTTCCCCTACATCTCTTCAGGCAGTCGGCAACTCTACGAATTAGAGGCAGAAGCAATAGAGCAAAATGCGGAACTGATTTCCAATGGAATTCACCCAGACGACCTCTTAGATTTAAAAGCATCGATCGCAATTTCAGCCACTACGCTGGAACCTTGGCAGCAGCAGTGGCGGCAGACTTTACCATCTGGAAAAGTTAAGTGGATGCAAGGAGCTGCGAGACCAGAAAGGCTCAATAATGAAAGCAAATTTGGCAGCGAAGGCGATATTCTCTGGGACGGTTTAGTGATGGATATCACTGAATTAAAGCAGGCACAAACAGAGCGCGATCGTTTTTTTACCATCTCCTTAGACTTGCTTTGTATTGTAGGTTTTGACGGGAATTTTAAACGTTTAAACCCAGCTTGGTCAACAGCTTTAGGCTACAGTATTAGTGAATTGTTTACCAAGCCAATGATCGAATTTGTTCATCCAGACGATCGAAAAGCTACCGCAGCCGAAGGAGTAAAACTAATAGCGGGTACGTCCAGTATCTCCTTTGAAAACCGCTACATCTGCAAAGACGGTTCTTACAAATACTTCCTGTGGACGGCATCGCCATTTAGCGAAGAAGGTTTAATCTACTCAGTCGGTCACGACATTACCTCTCGTAAACAAGCAGAGTCCCAACTCCAGCGCCAAGCAGTAGCAATGGCCGCTGCTTATGACGGAATCGCCATTTTTAATAATAATAAAGAATGTATTTATTCCAACGACGCTTATCTCAAAATGTACGGTTTGGTCAGCCCTAGCGAACTGTATGGGAAGAAATGGAAAATGCTCTACAGCAAAGCCGAAAACTTATTTTTTGAACTACAAATAATGCCGATGCTCCTGCAAAAAGGGTACTGCAATATAGAAGCAATCGGTCAGCGCCGTGACGGTACTAAGTTCCCTCAAGAATTGTCGCTGACGATGCTTGTCGGTGGCGAAATCATTTCTATAGTCCGCGATATAACTAATAGAAAACAGGTAGAATCAGCCCTGCGATCGAGCCAGCGCCGCTACCAAACTTTAGCAGAAGCATCGCCAGTTTGCATATTTCACACCGACACCTTGGGAAATTGTCTTTATGTCAATAAACGGTGGAGCGAAATTACGGGATTAAACGCCGAATTAGCAGCAGAAATTGGCTGGATGAATGCCATACATCCCGATGATGTGGAACGGGTAAAAAATGAGTGGCATCGAGCAATTATTGAGAAAATTCCCTTTAAATCAGAATACCGCTTTCAGCGTCCAGACGGTCGGGTAATTTGGGTGATCGGTCAGGCAATTGCAGAAATCGGAGACAAGCAGGAAATTAAAGGCTATATCGGCACTATTACTGATATTAGCGATCGCAAACAAGCAGAATTAGATTTGCTACGAGTTACTCAAGCGGTGGAAAGCACCAGCGATGCGATCGGCATTGCTGACTTGACAGGGCGATCGCTCTACCACAATCAAGCCTTTGTTCAACAGTACGGTTACACCGCAGAAGAACTAAACACAGCAGGCGGATTAACAGCAATTTACCCCCAAACTAAAGTGCTGCTAGAAATGTTTAAAACGATCCGTAAAGGCAAATCTTGGCAAGGGGAACTCAAAATCAATACTAAAAACAACGAACTGGTAACAACTTTATTTCGCGCCGACGGCATTAAAGATGAAACTGGTCATTTAATCGGGTTAGTGGGAGTAATTACCGACATCACCGAACGCAAACAAGCGGAGATGGTTCTGCAGCAGCAATTAAGGCGAGAACGGCTAGTAGTTGCCATGCTTGATCGCATTCGCTCCTCCCTAAATTTAGAAGAAGTCCTGACAACTGCTGTCGAACAAGTGCGGCAATTTTTGCAAACAGACCGCACAGTTATTTACCGTTTCAATCCCGACTGGAGCGGCTTTGTCGTTGTGGAATCCGTGGCAAAAGATAGAGTTTCGCTGCTAAATTTTAACAATATTGATGGCTGTTTTAGAGAAAAATTTGTTGAATTGTATCAGCAAGGCTGTATTAGATCTATGGAAGATATTTACCGGGAAAATTTGACGGAATGCCACATGAAATTTCTCGAAAAAATTGAAGTAAAAGCTAACTTAATAGTACCGATCTTAAAAGCACGAGAAAGCATTTCCCAGACCCAACCGACGGCAGAAAATCAGCTCTGGGGACTGCTGATCGCCCAGGATTGCAGTGGCCCCCGTCCCTGGGATTCCTCAGAAATAGAATCCCTCCGGCAATTGTGCGTGCAATTGGCGATCGCGATCCAGCAATCGACGCTATTTCAACAAGCACAAACGGAAATTGTCGATCGCAAACTTGCAGAATCTGCCCTCCAACAAGCTGCATTAGCCGCAGAAAGCGCCAACCGCGCCAAAAGCGAATTTCTTGCCAACATGAGCCACGAACTACGCACGCCTTTAAACGGGGTTTTAGGTTACGCTCAAATCCTCAAAACCGACAAAGACTTAAACTCAGATCACCAAGAAAGTCTCAGCAATATTCAACAGTGCGGTCAACACCTGCTAATGTTAATCAACGATGTGTTAGATCTTTCCAAAATTGAAGCTAGAAAAATGGAACTCTACCCGGAAGAGTTGAATTTTCTAAATTTTACGAAAAATCTTGCTGATCTGTTTCAGATGCGGGCCTCTCAAAAAGAAATTTTATTCCATTACGAACAAGTCTCTCCCCTGCCTAGCTGCGTTCGTGTCGATCCAAAAAGATTGCGCCAAATTCTCATAAATTTACTCAGCAATGCCGTTAAATTTACTAACAGCGGCGGTGTGACTTTCAAAGTCGGCTATGTCGGCACAGGGGCCTGGAGTCAAGGGCAAGGAGAAAATTATCAGTTCTCGACTTTGAGTTCGGAACTGAAACAAAATTATATGCGCTTCGCCCACAATCCGATCGCAGCCAAACACGCTTTAAAAATCCGCTTTCAAGTCGAGGATACCGGCACAGGAATAGAGCAAAGCAAGTTAGAAGAAATATTTTTGCCTTTCCACCAAGTAGGAGGCAATACGTTTGTTGAAGGTACAGGTCTCGGACTCTCGATTAGCCAGAAATTAGCGAAACTAATGGGTGCCGAAATTCGCGTCCACAGCACTTTGGGAAAAGGCAGCACTTTTTGGGTAGATTTAGAATTGCCAGCAGCTAAACGGTACTTGGAGGTGTCTCCTTTGCAGGAAAAACGCTGGCTTGTCGGTTTTATCGGCAACAAGCGGAAAGTGCTAATCGTGGATGACAATCAACTGGATCGCGATTTGTTGTGCAGGCTGCTGCTGCGTTTGGGATTTGAGGTTGCAGAGGCCCAAAATGGGCAAGAATGCCTCTGGAAAACAGTTGAATTTCAACCGGATGTGATTTTAATGGACTTGCGGATGCCTGTAATGGATGGCTTAGAAAGTGCAAGAAAACTGCGGCAGTTGCCGGAAGTAAAAGATGTTGTGTTAATCGCTATGTCAGCTAGCGTTTTCGAGGCTACGCAGCAAGATAGCATCCTCGCAGGGTACGATGCTTTTCTACCCAAACCGATCGAAGCAAATCACTTTTTGGAACAGTTGCGCGTGCATTTGGGACTAGAATGGATTTATGGGGAATCTTCGGAAAACAACAAGCGCAAAACTCCCAGTTTGTCACCAGCCTCTGATTTTCCTGCTTATTCTTCTCTGTTACCTGCGGCTTCTGAGTCAGTAGCAAAACTTTTGAAACTCGCAGCTATGGGCGACATTGAAGAAATTTTTGAGGAGAGTGCTAAGCTGGAGAATTTAGAACCTAATTTAGTGCCGTTTGTCTCGAAGCTGCGCCAACTTGCTAAGGGATTTCAGCTCAAACAAATTCGGAATACTTTAAAGCAATATATCGATGGTCAGTAGTCAGTGGTTATACCAATTCACTATGAAGATACACTAAATGAGGCTGATGTCTTTCTTGTTGGGACTATATTTTTAGCGTTAATTAAATGCAGCTTCATAGTGAATTGGTATTAGTAGTGATATCATGTGCGGTCGCTCGCTCGGACATGATATCACTCTAATAGCCAACCAAATAATTCTCCTACTGTCAGTTGCAATTCCCTGGCAAAAGATGGCATGGGCAATAACTGTTCCGGTTCGTCAAACACCTCCGTTGATTGAGTCGGCCGATATACAAAAACCGAGCGATCCTCTGGATCGATTAACCAACCCATTTGAGTTCCATGTTGGAGACAATATAAAATATTTTTAGTAACTTTAGTTTGGCTTTGGTCGGGGGAGAGGATTTCAATTGTCCAATCCGGGGCGATCGCAAACACATTTGCCACACCACCATTTTCTTTACGGGGAATGCGCTCCCAAGTGAATACACTCACGTCTGGAACGATCGCTCGACCGCCAAAAATGCACCGTAGTTCTGGAAATGCTCGCGCCACCTTTTGAGGTTTGAGAGTAGCATTAGCAGCACTTGTCAACTCGCCTTGAATGACACTATGTTCTCCTTGAGGCATGGGTTTTTGAATGATTGCACCGTCAATGTACTCGCTGGCTGGTTTGGTTTCTGGCAACTTCAGAAACTCTTGGAGAGTCAAAGATTTTGGCAGGGTTTGTACCATCCGATTTTACCTATAAAATAGAGTTTCATCTGCTATTTTACCAAAAAGTTCCGGACTCGTGCGATCGGCGATCCACTTACTTCTTGCTTCGGCTATACCACCTTGCATCCTGCGGCTAATCTTGCTTCTATCTAGCAATCCTAAATGAGTCGTAAATTTTTGACCCCACCCCAACCCTCCCCTTATCAAGGGGAGGGAGTAAGAAATTCACAAATGATTTAGGATGGCTATATATTCAGAGACAGTTTTTGAGAGAGTTGGGATTGAAATTACTTTGCCTCAGTAACGGCCACGGAGAAGACGCGATCGCCCTTCGCATCTTGCAGGAACTACAACAGCACCCGCATCCGCCAGAATTAGCCGTGTTTCCGCTAGTGGGTGAAGGGCAAGCTTTCGCTCAACTAGAAAACGCCCGCATCATCGGCCCGGTGCAGCGGATGCCTTCGGGCGGCTTTATTTACATGGACGGGAGGGAATTTTTGCGCGATGTCAAAGGCGGCCTGCTTCAGTTAACCATCGCTCAGTTTAAAGCCATCCGCGCTTGGGTGCGGACCCAACAACAGTCTGGGAATCAAGACGGCGTTATTTTAGCCTGCGGGGATATTGTACCGCTGCTGTTTGCTTGGCTCAGCGGCGCGCCCTATGCCTTTGTCGGTACTGCTAAGTCCGAGTATTATTTGCGGGACGAGGATGGGCCTCTGGCTCGCAAATCTAGGGTCTTTGGTGGGTGGGGCTTACCACGATCGGTTTATTTGCCTTGGGAGCGCTGGTTGATGACTCGATCGCGCTGTCGAGCCGTTTTTGCCAGGGACGCGCTGACGGCCGAGACTTTACAAAAGCTGGAAATTCCCGCTTACAATCTCGGAAATCCGATGATGGACGGACTCGAACCGGAAAACCCAGCCGGTTTTTACGGCCCTGACGCAGAGTTTCGGGAAATGGAGCGATCGCTCATCATCACCTTACTCCCCGGTTCTAGAGCGCCGGAAGCCTATGCTAATTGGCTGCTAATAGTAGAGGCTGTAGCCGGAATTTTATCGCTGTTTGCCGATCGCAAATTGTTATTTTTCGGAGCCATTTCTCCAGAGTTAAACTTAGAAGCTTTGCGACCTAGTTTAGATTTTTTCGGCTGGCGACAAGACGGCGAAATTAGAACGCAGCGGCGTGAAGGAAGTATTTTGCGACCTCCTGTTTCTAGTGCTCAAGAAATTCGGAAAGAATCTCCTAATTTGTTATTGCCCTTGACATTTGTGCAGAGAAACGCCACGATGATTTTGACTCAGCAAAGTTTTAACGATTGTTTGTACGAAGCCGATTTAGCAATAGCAATGGCCGGAACGGCTACAGAACAATTTGTAGGTTTAGGAAAACCGGCGATCGCCATTCCCGGAAGCGGCCCGCAATTTACTTTCGCTTTTGCAGAAGCTCAAAGTCGCCTGTTAGGCCCGTCATTAATTTTAGTCAAACATCCCGCCGAAGTTGCCGGAGCCGTGCAGTCTTTGCTCCGCGACCCCGACAGGCTGCAGCTAATCGCTGAAAATGGCTGGCGACGCATGGGAGAACCCGGTGCAGCAGCCAGAATTGCCGAGTGTTTAATTCAGCGGTTCGGCGGTGAAGACAGCAATTCTCAATTGCCGACCATACACTAGGGACACAACATTAGTTATGCCCCTACCCAATATCTTTACTTTTACTTTTTAAACAAAAATCTCGTTGGCTAACTACTAACTACCGTTGTCTGTAGTGAGGAATGCAAGTCCTCTGATTTTTATGAGGACTTGCATTCCGATGCTGCAAACCAATTTTATTGTGGTTGTTAGAGTAGGGTGTGCTCGGCCGCGCACCTTACTAATACACCACTCGCAGAAAAATTTAATTCACCGTTTTTTCCGAAGATTGATCCCAGAAATTAGCTTGAGGAATTTTAAAATCCGACTTAACCAAAACTCCCGGTTCTCGCTGCACCGGCAGCACATCTAAAGTATCCGTTTGCGCGCAATATTTTAAATCTTCAATAACGCCTAAACCGAGGAGGCGCTGGCCGTGGCTGGCTCTTTCCAACAATTCGTGCAACCTATCTTGCCAGTGCAAATAAAGAGCAATAGCCCCAAATACTTCATCGTTACCAGCAAAATCGCTCGCAGGAATACCGCTTTCTGCTAGGAGAGTTTGGGCGATCGCACCAGCACAAACCGTATCTTCCAACGAATAACTTCCTTCCCAACCAGAACCCACAATCCAAATAGTTTCCGGCTGTTTATTTAACAAAAACTGCACCACAGATTTGCGGTTAATCAAAGCCGCCGTTAACACAGTTGCAGCAGCTTGCACTCGCTGCAGAGCCCGAGTACCGTTAGTTGTGCTGATAAAAATTCGCTTCCCAGCCACCTTTTCTGGCGTGCAGTCGAGGGGGGAATTCCCCATGTCAAATCCGTCAACTTTGCCGCCGCCGCGCTCTCCAGCGCGAATCCGCTTATCTGCAGGCCATTTTTCGCTCTCGGCCATGAGCTTATCTAAGTCGCTGAAAACTTGGACAGCTTCCGCCCCATTATTCAGGGCCGTTGCCATTGTCGTAGTCGCCCGCAGCACATCAACTGCGATCGCGCAAGCCGGCATTTTGTCGGCTGGCGTAAGTTCCGGGGTATGGTAAATAAAAAGCTTCACTTTGGGGCTACCTGCGATAAATCCTCATCAGCAATAATAATGGAAAGTGGTTGACAACTCCCCGCCGTAAAACGGCCGAGATTCTTCCTTCATCCAACGTTGCCTCTAAAAGCAGTGCCTTTAGATGGTCTTACACGTCGTCTGGAAGCGTTAGCGAGATGCCCTCCCGCCAAAAGTCGTAAACCTTCATCGCGGATATTCATGGCGGCGTTAATGTCTCTGTCATGTACCGTTTGACATTTGGGACATTGCCAGCTACGAATATCTAAACTCAGGTTATCTAGTTGATGTAAACAGTTACTACAAGTTTTTGAACTGGGGAAAAATCTATCGATTTCGATATAGATTCTTCCCTCCCACTCTGACTTATACTTCAACATGGTACAAAATTGACCCCATCCAGCATCACTGATTGATTTAGCTAGTTAGGAATTTTTTACCATGTTTCTAACTGCCAGATCTTCTACAATTATAACTTGGTTTTCGTCAACTAATTTACGACTTAGTTTTTGTAGAAAATCTTCACGACATCTGGTGATTTTTGAATGCACTTTGGCAACTTTAATCCGTGCTTTTTTCCGATTGCTAGACCCTTTTTGTTTGCGACTAAGTTGCTTTTGTCTCTTGGCTAGTTTAACTTCATATTTACGGTAATATTTGGGGTTGCTATGCTTAGTCCCGTCGGACGTAATTGCATAATGATTTATCCCCATGTCTATACCAATAGCTTTTCCCTCTGATGATGAAACAGGCTTATCTTTACCATCATCGTAGAGACAAGCGGCGTAGTATTCACCTGATGGATTTAGCGATACGGTAACAGATTTTAACTTCCCTTCGAGCAATCGAGATACTTTGCAGTAAACCTTACCTAGTTTTGGCAAGGTGAGATAGTCGCCCTCTAATTTAATTCCTTGTGGGAATCGGATAGATTGCTTTTGTCCCTTTTTCTTAAAATTTGGGTATTTAGCCCGTTTCTCAAAAAAGTTCAAAAAACCACTAGACAAATCCAATGCTACTTGCTGTAAACATTGTGAAGGTGGTTCTGTTAACCATTCATATTCTTTTTTTAGCGAAGGTAACAAATTAATGATGTCGTTTCGACTTAAACCCTTACCTGTTGCTTTGTAAGTTTCACTGGTTAGGTTAAGCGCAAAATTGTAAAACCACCGTACACATCCAAACGACTTACCAAGCAATATAGATTGCTCTTGAGTCGGATATATTCTGTACTTGCAGGCTTTTAACATTGCACTTAGCAAACTATATTTGCTATGGTAAGCTAAAGTGAAACCAAAGTAAAGTCCCCCTAGAAGGGGGAGGTTTTAGACCAAATTTTTCGATAATAAAAAATAGAGTCAAGTCCTCAAAAGCAGAAAATATGTCAAAACAGCTCAATTCAAACCCCGCCCACGCCGCCATTACCGCACCAATTGGACTCCTGGCAGGTTTCACCTATCCTTTGCGAGCTTTTACGCTGATTTTGCAAACTCCCAAGCTGTGGACTTATGTATTAGTTCCCGTGGTGCTAAATTTTATAATTGGTATTGGTCTTTATTTAAGCTTGCTATTTCCCAGTTTGGCAGGGATAGATGTTTTGGTTGCCGATTTGTCCGTCCGATTTAATACTTTAATTGCGAGTTTTCCAGCTTGGCTGAGCTTTCTCGGTGTGTTAACAGTTGCTTTCGGCTGGCTGCTGCGCGTACTCCTAGTGTCAGGACTTTTGCTGATAATTGGATTTTTGTTAGTGCAATTTGGTGTGATTTTAGGTTCGCCTTGGTACGGCAAACTTTCCGAACAATTGGAACTCCTGCGGAACGGTCAATTGCCCGCAGAAGCACCAATGAATTTGGCGAGTAGTTTTAGGGATATTCAAAGGGCGATCGCCTTTGAACTGCGAAAACTACAAATTTTGTTGAGCATCGGTATACCCCTGCTGCTGCTAAATTTTATCCCTGGTGTCGGCTCTATTCTTAGCAGTTTGGGTGGCGTAGCTTTGGGCGCGACTATTGTCTGTTTGGACTTTTTAGATGCACCTTTGGAGAGGCGGAGGCGACCTTTTCAGGAGAAGTTGGAGATAATTTGGGCGAGTTTACCCGCTAGCGGGAGTTTTGGTGTGGTTTGTTTGGGTTTGGTGAGCATTCCGCTGTTGAATCTGTTGGCGATTCCGCTGTGCGTGACGGCGGGAACTTTGTTTTTTTGCGATCGCATTTGGCCGGCCCGCTTTGCCCCAGAAGAAACTCATAGCGATCGAGAAACTAACATTACAACTTAAAAACTAGGGAGATGCTTCTTCCTTCGGCTGACTCTGGGAGTTAATACCCAAAAACGGGCTTAACAACAGCCAACTAACGAAGAAAAAGGATGCTGTAAATAGCTGGACAATATCCACCGCCGACAAATATCCGTCAGATAATAGTGCAATAGTTCTATCTGTCAGCCCGAATATCCAAGAGAGAATCCCAAACAGCCAAATGCCTTTTTGGAGCATGGGCAAAAATGCTGAAACTTCGGAGTTTTGCTGCTGGTTCATTGATTTAGCCCTTGTTTGCGAAAAGTCTGATTAACCGGGGCACCCCAAGGGCTTAAGGATTTTTGGTGTCTCCTCGGATTCCCTTTGTTATCTATATGTTAAGAAATATTTCCCGACATGACAACGCGCCCTGAGAGGGATTTCCGCATCTATCTCCCGAAGTAGTTGGAGCGCTGACAAAGAGTTATATTTGCTACACTTTGGTAGGATGCGCGATCGCGATCGGGTTGTGGGCCACTCTTGCCATGAGTGTCAGGCGCTTGATATAGTGGGTCACAGGCTACGTAAAAGAGCAAAATCATAAATTATGTTATTTAACAGTATTGAATTTTTAGTATTTTTTGCGATTGTTTTCGCCATATATTATTTCCCTCCGTTGCAAAAAGTGCAGGTTCCCATCCTGATAATTGCCAGCTTTATTTTTTACAGTTGGAGCGCTCCCGCACTGTTGCTGATCCTGCTACTTTCCATTATTATCAACGCTACAGTAAGCTTTCAAGTTGCCAGAATTTCTGACAAAAAACAGCGCTTTTTTTGGGCTTTATCGGGAGTCGTTCTCAATGTATTAATTTTGAGCTTGTTTAAATACGCTGGTTTGGTAACTAACTTTGTTACTGATGTTTTTAATATAGCTCGTTCCGAAGGCAGCATTGCTTATTTATTTTTAAAACTGCCTCTACCAATTGGCATTTCTTTCTACACCTTTGAAGGCATAAGTTTAATCGTAGACGTACTGACTCAAAAAAACAAAAGCGAAAATGCAGCAAACGCTTACGTCTCGCCAAACTTCACCCAACACTTGCTAAATACTTCATTTTTTATTAGCTTTTTTCCCAATTTACTGTCAGGTCCGATTTTAAAATCCAAGACTTTTTATCCCCAGATTATTCCTAAATATTTTAAAGATATTCCTTGGAGTTTCATTTTTCGCTCGCTCGTTGTCGGCTACTTCCTAAAAATGGTCATCGCCGACAACTTGAAAGACTATACCTTTTGGATCAGCTTTCCCTACTATCAAGGATTTGGAACTATTACCAACCTGACACTGCTGTTTGGCTACTCAATACAAATTTTCGCGGATTTTGCCGGTTACTCCTTAATTGCGATCGGTTTTGCAGCCGCTTTGGGCTACAAAATTCCTGACAACTTCGACTTTCCTTACATCTCTCGTTCCCTCTCCGAATTCTGGAGAAGGTGGCACATTTCCCTATCAACTTGGCTCCGAGATTATCTATACTTTCCCCTCGGCGGAAACCGCAAAGGAAAGATCAGAACTTATGTTAACTTAATGATAGTAATGACCTTAGGAGGATTATGGCATGGAGCTGCTTGGAGTTATGCAGTTTGGGGAATTTATCACGGCTTGGGTTTAGCAGTAGAACGCTTTTTTGGGTTCAACCAATCCAAAAACAAATTGCAAGAACCAAATCAAGCAAAAACCCCACCAATCTGGCAGCAATTATTATTGGACAGCCTTAGCGTTTTAGGAATTTTCTCTTTTGTTTCCGTGGGATGGCTGCTTTTCAAACTGCCTCGATTTGAAGAAGCGGTTGACTTCGTAGTTACTTTAGTTCGCAACTATAAAGTCAAGCCCGGTTGGAGTCACATTATTCCGACGCTAATTTTTTCGCTACCAGTAGTGATTTATCACATTCCCCATTTTCCCACTTGGCAAAATCGCATGAAACAGGATTCAAATAAAAATAGCCAAAAAGTCTGGAGCCTTTATCAAGATTTAGCTTTAGGAATTATGCTAGCAATGATCTTTCTCAACAGCGGTAGCTCGAAACAATTTATTTATTTCCAATTCTAGAAGGTGTTCTATGTTTGTCAAATTCCAGTTACGACCAATTTTGCGCCCGGTACTAATTTTTCTGTTTATAATGACTTTTTATCAAGTGCTCGTCAGCGGCGGAGTTTTGCCGGCTTCCGACGGAGTTAGCCTGCTTCAAAACAATATTGTTAAAACTCAAAGGTATGTATATCAGGATAATTCCGATCTAAAAATGGTAATGGTAGGTAGTTCGCTAGCTGCAAACCTTAATATTAAAGACATTGGAGAGGGCGTAAAGAGCATAGCTTTGGGGGGAGGAGCGAGCCAAACAGGTTTAGAAATAGTTAAAAGAAGTAAAAACAAGCCTCCTATTGTTTTGGTAGAAATTAACGATACTATTGTTCGCAAAATAGATACAGAATTAATTGATTCTTTGTATTATCCTATTTTTTATTGGTTACGCCACTATCTACCGATGATTAGAGAGGAATACCGTCCGATTAGCATTTTTGTAGATTTTTTTAAAAGTCGCTCGAAGTCGAATCAAAAAGTGACGCGAGAGGCTCTAGACAAATTAGAAGGTCGATATCTTACTCCCGAATTATCGCAAAAAGCTATCCAAACGGTAGTTGATATTCAAAGTCAACCTTTGTCTGAAAAAGATGCCGAAGCTATAAAAAAAGAAGCAGATTTTATTAAAAGTCAAATCGCAGAAATCAAAAAAAATAGCGGGGCGAAAGTAGTTTTATTTGACATACCGCAAGAGTCGCGAGTTAACGCTGCAATCAGGAAAAAACAAGTCCAAGAATTGGTTAAAAAGCTGTTTCCGTCCGATCGTTTTGAGTGGCTGCCACCCCCGAAAAAGCGAGAATGGCGTACCAATGACGGGGTTCACTTGATTCGCAGCGACGCTAGTGATTTTGCTGAGTTTTTGAGAGATAAATTGCTGAGTACGGTAGCGACGGGCTCTCTTGCCACCGCGCCTAGAAAAGAAAGCTTGTAATTTATTTTGAAGTGTGTAATGCTACATTATGAGCAAGTTTGGTTAAAGAACGATCGTGAGTTTTGTACTGAGGACTGAAGTCCTCAAAGCCCTAAAAGCCACAGGACAAACAATTTGATTATCAAAATCAACCGGACTTGATGTGAGTTCAGCGTCAATAAAATCGAACAATGCCACGCTTAAATCAGATTATTGCGATCGAAAAAGGCATCAAAAGCCGCTCGGTTCAAGAACTGGCAGAAGCTCAAAAAGCTCTCCAGAAGCCCGCTGTGCTTTCTGGAATCTCCCGCACTTACCGTCCCAAATACGAAGAAGGCGAACAACTGCCGCCAGAGTCCAAAAAGGTTGAAGTCAAAGCCGAAGAGATCATCCGCAAAACGACTGAAGTTTTGACCAAACTCTTCGACGTAACTGCAACCAAAGATTGGACAAATTGTAGGGCTCGTGCTGACGTAACTGTAGACGGAAACGTGCTTTTGAGCCAAGTTCCTGTCAGCTATTTGCTATTCATTGAAAAGCAGTTAGCAGATTTGCAAGCATTCATCAAAAAACTTCCAGTCTTAGATGCTTCCGAGACTTGGAACTTCGATGCTTCGGCAGACTGCTGGGCAACTGAACCGATGCAAACTCTCAAGACTTTTAAAACTCCGCGTAATCACGTTAAAGCTGAAGCTACCGAACACCATCCGGCTCAAGTCGATGTTTATTACGAAGATATTACGATCGGCTATTGGCGGACTGTCAAGTTTTCTGGAGCTTTGCCAGCGCGCCGGATCAATGAGTTGCTGCAAAGGGTGGAAATTTTGCAGCAAGCTGTTATGTTCGCCCGCGAAGAAGCTAACAATTCGGAAGTTGAGGAACAGAGAGTAGGCGAGCGAATTTTTCAGTTTATTTTCCGCTAAATGCTTGCTTTTTTGATAGTTATGGTTTAAGATATAAACAGAGTACAATCTCAATCTAAAACTTCAACTTAAACCGTACAAATGTGATAGTACAGGTTCGACTCCTGTTCCTTCTACCCAAAATAGAAGGGTAGCCCAATTGGCAGAGGCAGCATGGCGTACAAATTCAACAGCAAGTTATCGGGAAATAGCGTTTAAAACCCCGTCCTTCTAGGACGGCTTGAATTCCTTAAACACATTCCAAAAATTTAGAGAATTGCTGGTTTTTGTGGTTGACTATAAAAGTCAAGGTTAAACTCCTTCGCCATCGTGAAACAGGGACTCAGACACACTTTTAGGCGTAAACCGGGGGACAAAGAGCGGCGAAAACTCTTAAAACAGCTAGGGGCTTAATACAGCCTCATAACCAGAAAAACAAACAATTCACTTTTTGTTAGGTAGGGTAGGGCATACCCGAACTCTAGGTCAATATCCTAGTACGCTTTTGGAGATAGACCCTCTGGGGTGACAGCGAATCAGGCTCGTTAATTGGTAGGATTTCTACGGTTAAAAGGTCTGAGTATTGCCGCAAGGACGTAGCACTTAAAGGTCAGTCGCTGAATTAAGAATACCCACACCTTTAGGTTGGGGAGTGTCAATACTCTAAACTCAGCATTCACCGCCGATCGCTAAAACGAATGTCAGGAAAATCACATCATCGAGGTTGCTGGCTCATATCCAGCCCCCTCTACCAAACGCAGGGGGGTAGCTCAATCGGTAGAGCGCGATGCTATTAATCTTAAATCCTTGACTTAAATGTGATAGTGTGCCCAAATGGGCGGTAAATATAAACCCAGTAGTAAGGTCAGAACTGCTGGGTTTTATGCTAATAATTGAATCAATTTGTTAAATTCGTCTGTCGTGGACGTATAAAGGCCGATGATTTACTGCATCAACCCTCAATGCGAACAACGCGAAAATCCTGCTGCTGCTCAAAATTGTCAGGCTTGTGGCACGGATTTGTTAATTGGCGATCGCTATCGTATCCTTAAACCAGTGCGATCGCCCAATCCCGCACGCCCCACAGACATCTTTGAAGTTGAAGATTTGGGAACCGGGGAAAACGAATGGGGCACTGTCAAAATTTTAAAAGTCTTGAAACACACACACAATCCCGATTTAGTTCGCGTGTTCAAGCAAGAAGCGCGAGTTTTGATTTGGCTGGCCGGAAAGGGCTCAGTTCCTCAAGTCGAACCTGACGGTTATTTCCAAATTAAACTCCCTAATAATTTCCAGAAATTGTCTTGTTTGGTGATGGAAAAAATTAGCGGAGAAAACTTGGCAGAATTCTTAACTAAAAAACAGTACGTTTCTCAAAAGCTCGCTCTTGATTGGCTGCAACAAATGACCAATATTTTGCAGGAAATCCACAAATATCATGTAGTGCATCGGGATATTAAGCCATCTAACCTGATGCTTGAAGCCAATGGGAAATTAAGATTAATTGACTTCGGCGCCGCCACAGAAGCAGAGATAGAGACCGCACCCATAGGTTCTGCGGGATACGCCGCACCGGAACAAATTGCAGGTAAAGCAGGCGTGCGATCGGACTTTTTTGCCCTAGGGCGTACTTTTGTACATTTATTAACAGGCATAGAGCCGATCGACTTTCCCGTTAATGGAAAAACTGGTAAAATTAATTGGAGGAACCAGGCTGTAGATATTGACCCGTTACTCCTAGACTCGATCGACGAATTGATCGAACCGCTACCAGAAAACCGACCTGAAAATACCCAAGTTATTTTAGAAAAATTAAAAATTCACGACGCCGACCCCCTGAAAGAGGGGGACGCAACATCGCTTCAATAAATCTGTTCCAGCCTGCGAAAATCCCGCTCAACTTCCGCCCACAAAGCCCGATTGTGAGGGTCAGTTTTCACAGCCTTTTTCAAATAAATTCTCGCCTTATCAACCTGCTTTTCTCCGATCAAATGCCGTCCCCAGCGCTGATAGGCGATCGCCTGCCACTGACGCACCTCCAAATCTTCGGGAACCCGCTGGGCCAAACCCTCAATCAAGGCGATCGCCCGTGGAAACCTCTGATATTTCAGCAACTGCTGCAATTCAACATAAGCATCTTGCTTTAACTTTTCTTCCGCAGCCGACAAATCCGCATGAGATTGATCGGGCGGGTCTTTTCGAGTCACTTTCACTGCCTGCGGTTGAGCTTTCACCTCCTGATCCGGCGGTGTCCAGCTAGGCGGCACAGTTGAATTGGCAACTTTCGACTCCGCAACATGGTGAGGGGCAACCTCCACCAGGAACTTATAAGCCTCAGTAATAGCAATAAACTTATTCTTAGCCTGTTCGTTTCCCGGATTCACATCGGGGTGATACTGTCTGGCTAACTGCCGATAAGAGGCTTTAACTTGCGATAAACTCGCACCAGACCTCAATCCTAACTGTCGGTAATAATCTGCAATATCCATTTAGCATGAATGAGCGTTGATAATTCCATTAAATATGGCAGAATCCTTAAATGTAAAGATTCTGCCAAAATTTACTGCGAACTAGGTTTTAGTGCGAGGGTTGCCCGCACTACGGTCGCGAAAAAACAACTTACGGACGCTCTTCGATCACTCTGTCAATCAAGCCGTATTCCTTGGCTTCCTCAGCGGACATGAAATAGTCGCGATCCATGTCCTTCTCGATTTTCTCGATCGGCTTGCCAGTATTCTTAGCATAGATATTATTGAGTTCGTGGCGCAGCCGCAGAATCTCTTTCGCCTCAATCTGAATATCCGTTGCTTGTCCCCGCGTGCCCCCAGAAGGCTGGTGAATCATGATTCGCGAGTGAGGCAAAGCTAACCGTTTTCCTTTCGCACCGGCAGCTAACAGGAAAGAACCCATCGAAGCAGCCAAGCCCACACAAATCGTCACCACGTCCGATTTAATGTGCTGCATGGTATCAAAAATAGCCATGCCTGCCGACACCATTCCGCCTGGGGAATTGATGTACAAAATAATGTCCTTACCTGAATCTTCCGAATCGAGGTAGAGCATCACAGCGATGATTTGATTGGCAATTTCATCGTCAACGTCCCTGCCCAAGAAAATAATTCGTTCCCGGTAGAGGCGATCGTAGATATTAATCCACTGAGTATCATAACCCCCCGGCATCTTGTAGGGAACTTTTGGCACACCGATAGGCATAATTCGGAACTCCGTTTAGTTGGTAGTTGGTAATTGGTAATTGGTAATTGGTAATTGGTAATTGGTAATTGGTAATTGGTGATTGGGAATCGGTAATTGGGAATCGGTAATTGGGAATTGTTAGTCATAAAAAGACTATTGAATAACTAACCAGGGTAGAAACTACTAGCCATTAACCCTTAATTATTACTCATGCCCATTCCCCATTTCCTATTACCCATTCCCCATTCCCCATTCCCCATTCCCCATTTCCAATTCCCCGTTAGATGACTCCAGCCGGCAGCGGTTTCGGCAATTCTTCAGAACTTTCAAGAACGCGATCGATCAAACCGTATTCTTTAGCTTCCTGGGGCGTCATGTACAGCAACCGATCCATATCTTTAGTAATCTTTTCGATCGGTTGGCCAGTACAGCTTGCAAAAATCTCAAGCATCGTCGCTTTATTTGCCAGCACTTCCTTAGCCCGAATTTGAATGTCGCTTGCTTGACCCCGCGTGTAAGCCTTGGGTTGGTGCAACACAATCGAAGCGTGCGGCAAACTCGCCCGAAAGCCTTTTGTACCAGCCGCTAACAGCATCGCAGACATCCCCATTGCCGAACCGAGGCAAATAGTGTGCACAGGCGGCTTAATGTACCTGATCGTATCGCAGATAGCGAAGGCTTCTGTTTCAAAGCCGACGGGTTCGCCACTGTAACCAGAAGTGCCGGTCGAGTTGATGTAGATTTTGATCGGCTTATCCGGGTCTTCGTACTGCAAGAACAACAGTTCAGCGATAATCAGTTCTGTTACCGCAGGCACCAGAGGCATCCCTAGATAAACGATCCGCTCCTTCAGCAACAGGGATGGCAAATCGGGAGGTGGCGTCCGAGAGTTCCCTTCCCCGTAGTATGGCGATTGCACTGCTTTAATGGGTGTGTTCATCAGAAAAATGAGTCTGAAACCCCGTCCTTCTAGGACGGCTTTACATTGGATTGGGGTGGAGGGGTATGGTTGCCCCTCCGTGGAGATGTGGTCTTCTCCAAAACTCCCTTACGGGTAAAGTTAGCTTCGCCAATGTTTTGAGAGCTTGTTAAACTTGCAGCACTGTTTCAGTGACCTTAAAACTGTTTAACTGCAAATGACAGGGCAGGGGACTAGCTTCGCATCCCAGGGTGTCATGACTCAAAAAACGTAGACCTCGAAAGTCTTAGGCTGGTCAGGACGGCTCGCAAGAATCTCTTACAAGCCTCATGCACTTAGGCTGAGGTTCCTGACATAACCGAAATGTTGCCTGAACTGATGGAGCTATTCTTAAAGAAATACTAACGCAATCTTTAGGTATCCCGCATGAAAGTTAGTTTGCTCCCGGTTTTAAACGACCCTAACCTTGACGCTGCTGCGCCCTCAACGCAGCGCCAGCTAGCGATTTCGGTGTCTGCGATGGCAAGCTCGATCGACTCCAGCGTACCCTTAAACCTGTGCCTGATTCTCGACCACAGCGGTTCGATGGGCGGACGCCCTTTGGAAACCGTCAAACAAGCCGCCGGACGGTTGCTAGACAGGTTGAAGCCCGGGGATCGCTTTTGCGCGGTGGCTTTCGACCACAAAGCCAAAGTCCTCGTCCCCAATCAAATTGTGGGAGACGCCAGTAGCATTAAACGGCAAATTGAGCAATTGCGCCCGGCCGGCGGCACAGCAATTGATGAGGGCATTAAGTTAGGTATTGAAGAGTTGGGCAAAGGCAAAAAAGAAGCTATATCTCAGGCGTTTTTGCTGACTGACGGCGAAAACGAACATGGCGACGACAGCCGTTGTTTGAAGTTAGCGAAACTGGCCGCCGAGTATAATATGACTTTAAATTCTCTGGGATTTGGCGATAACTGGAACCAGGATATTTTGGAAAAGATTGCTGATGCAGGCGGCGGTGCTCTGGCTCATATTCAGCGTCCTGAAGATGCGGTTGACGAGTTTGGTAAACTGTTTAGCCGCGTCCAAGGTGTAGGTTTGACTAATGCTTATTTGCTATTTTCCCTAATGCCAAAAGTGCGGTTAGCCGAACTCAAACCGATCGCCCAAGTTGCCCCGGATACGATCGAATTACCGGTACAGCAAGAGGGCGATCGTTTTATGGTGCGCCTGGGAGATTTAATGAAGGATATAGAGCGAGTAGTTTTGGCTAATATTTATATTGGACAGTTGCCCGAAGGTACACAGGCGATCGGGCAATTGCAAATTCGCTACGACGATCCGACTGTCGGGCAAGGTTTGCTTTCCGATCCTGTTGCAGTTTCTGCTAATGTCTTGAAAGTTTATCAGCCGGCACTTAACCCAATGGTGCAGCAGCACATTTTAGCTTTGGCTAAATACCGCCAAACTCAACTCGCAGAAACTAGATTGCAACAGGGCGATCGAGCCGGCGCGGCAACCATGCTGCAAACTGCCGCTAAAACTGCTCTGCAAATGGGCGATAAAAGTGCCGCAACTGTGCTGCAAACCTCTGCTACTCGTTTGCAGTCTGGTGAACAATTGAGTGAAGCCGATCGCAAGAAAACTCGGATTGCTTCTAAAACTATTTTGAAGTAATCGCGCAATTTGAAATTTTAAAGAATTTTAAATTGGGCGATCAGACAATTTGGTGATGCGAAATCGCCTCTACAAAAACGAAACCCGCGCCCAGGCGGGTTTCAATATTCTGAGTTACGCCTGCAAAAAGCGAGAGTCAGTGTAGCCCGATTGTGTCAAGCCGTGGAGCGTGTAGAAGCTCGATCGTTTAGAATGTTTGTATCACCTATCAAGAGTGCTTGTGTCAGTAACTCAGCCCTAAAGGGACTGAGCTTGTAAGAGAAATCGAACCAAGCTGTACTGACCCGCCTAAGTCTTCACTGACTACGTTATTTAGGTCACGACACCGGAGAATGCGACGCTAGTTTTCCGCTCTGTCGCTTGTAGTTAAACAGTTTTAAAGTCACTGAAACAGTGCTGCAAGCGCAAAAAGCCTTTATAACCTTGGCAAAGCGAACTTTACTCCTTCATGAGAACGAGGCAACCATACCTCACCAGAGGGGCAACCATACCCCTCTACCCCGTAAGGGGATTCAAGGCGATTGAAATCGCCGAGTCGTTTTCCTCTCTAGGCTCAAGCCTCGCTCGTTTCCCACTTACCGAGTTTTCTTATGAACCAGACAATATCTGATAAAGTACGCTGGACTACCGCCGATTTAGAACTATTGCCCGATAACGGCGATCGTTACGAAATTATTGATGGAGAGTTATTTGTGACTAGATCACCGCATTGGGGTCATCAACAGACTTGTGGCAGATTTTTTTCTTGCCTTGATACTTGGTCGATGTCTACTGGTTTGGGACGAGCCGCCATCAATCCGGGTCTTATTTTTACGGACGCTGATAACGTCATTCCAGATGTAGTTTGGGCCAGCAATGAACGCTTGGCTATCTTGCTAGACGAAGCCGGCCATTTAACCGCCGCACCCGAGTTAATTGTTGAAGTATTATCCCCCGGTGCAGACAATCAGAGACGCGATCGAGATTTGAAACTCAGACTCTATTCAGTGCGAGGAGTCCAGGAATACTGGGTTGTGAATTGGCAATTGCAGCAAATAGAAGTTTATCGCAGGGAACAAGCAAGTTTAAGGCTCATTGCTACGTTGTTGAGCAATGATGAACTAACTTCCCCTTTGTTACCCGGTTTTAGTTGTTCTGTCGCTCAAATTTTTGCCTAAATTATGAAATCATCATTTTACAATTTAATTGCTACTATAGGAATCTTGACTATTTTGGGTAATGTATCCCCTGCTGTTTCTGCTGAATTTTCAGCTTTAATAGTTCAAAGAACTATTGTTCAAAATACCGCTGAAGACTTATTCAATAGCGCTTTAAAAAAATCAGAAGCAGGAGACATTCAAGGGGCGATCGCCGATTACACCGAAGCCATCCGCCTCAACCCCAACTACGCCAAAGCCTACAACAAACGCGGCATCATCCACGGCCGCAATCTCAAAGACTATCAAACAGCTAAAGCGGATTTCGATCGCGCAATTGAAATTAACCCCAACTACGGCGACGCCTACTACAACCGCGCCAGAGTCCGCGAGTTCTTAGAAGACAAAGACGGGGCGATCGCCGATTATCATAAAGCAGCCGAACTCTATCAAAAAGATGGCAATACCAACGATTATCAAGATGCCATCAAGCATCTTGAAATGCTGCAAGAATAGAGTGCTTTTGAAAACATAGTATAATACCTGCGATCGGCGTTCCTCCGCATTCATCTGCGGTTAAACATTCCAAATCCACCATTCAAAAAATGCCCGAAACTTCCACCGTCACCGTTACCGTACCCGCTACAACCGCCAACTTAGGCCCCGGCTTCGACTGCATCGGCGCAGCTTTAAGCCTCTACAACCGCTTCCAATTCTCCCGACTCGAACCCTCAGCAACAGAGAAACTAAAAATTACTGTTACAGGCCAAGAAGCCGCCAAAGTCAAGACAGATGACAGCAATCTCGCTTATCAAGCTTTTCTTAAGTTATACGATCGCCTCAACCAATCGCCGCCCCCTGTAGCGATACATATAGATATGCAAGTTCCGCTGGCTAGAGGTTTGGGGAGTTCCGCCACAGCTATTGTCGGTGGGTTAGTCGGTGCAAATGAGTTAGCCGGTGCGCCTTTGAGTCAGGTGGAAGTGATGCAATTGGCGATCGAACTTGAAGGACATCCCGACAACGTTGTCCCCGCTTTACTGGGAGGATGTCGCCTCGCTGCTAGCAATACACCAAGCGGTTCCTGGGAAATTTGCGATATTCCCTGGCATCCAAATATTGTGCCCGTGGTAGCCATCCCCGATTTTGAACTGTCTACAGCCGAAGCCCGCAAAGTTTTGCCAGCAGATTACAGCAAGGCTGACGCGATTTTTAATGCTGCACACCTCGGTTTGCTAGTGCGGGCTTTGGAAACTGGCAATGAAAACTGGCTGCGCTGTGCCCTCCAAGACAAAATTCACCAACCTTATCGGCAATCTCTGATTAAGGGATATGAAGCGGTGCAACAAGCTGCCCTGAATGCAGGGGCCTATGAAATGGTAATTAGCGGTGCCGGGCCAACGCTTTTAGCTTTAACGGATGTGGCTAACGCCGTTGCTGTTGAGAAAGCGATGGCGGCTGCTTGGATGGAATTTGGGGTAAAGGCTGAGGTAAGGGCGATCGGTCTTGATACTCAAGGCGCGCAAGTCTCCCTTTAGTTATTCCACTCCTGGATACCCAACATCTACATAACCATGTTTTGTAGGGGTAATCTTCCGTGGTTGCCCCTCTCCATGGAAATATTGATATTTCTATTCTCTTCCTCTCTCCTTCAAATCTCTTGAATATCAACTCAAGTCTCTTGTCGATAACTTCTGCCATTCCCTCTACAAAATTTTACCTTAAAAAAAATGCAGTCATTGTAGGGGCGGATTCAGCATAATCTCAGGCTAAAACCAACAATTTCAAAACCCGCCCCCACCAACGGTAAATACTGTTAATTAACTGTGACGCAGCGGAATCTCTATCTGAATTTTAGTGCCTTTACCCGGTTCGGAAAAACACTTAAACTCTCCTTTGTGCTGTTCTACAATTATCTGATAGCTGAGAGCAAGTCCCGATGATATGGGTGGTTCCGCAGGCTTTGCTCCCAAAAAGGGATCAGAAATTTGGGCTGTGATATCTTTGCTATGTGCGATGTCGTTATCAGCAATCTCAATCGAAATTCGCTGAGCATCGACCACCTGAGTGGTAATCAAAATCACAGGCTTAAATTTGATGGATTCCAACTCTTCCAAGTCTTGAGCCGACTCTTCCAAACCATCGATCGCGTGATTGATGATATTCAGAAAAGCTTGATTGAGCAGACCTGCATAGCACTCAATCTGTGGCAAATTGCCGAATTGTTTCATCACCTTGATGTCTCGCCTTCCCTCGCGAGCCGGCAAGCGGTGCTGCAACAACAACAGAGTATTTTCTAAACCGTCGGAAACATCAAATAACTGCCAGCCCGATCGATCGCTGCGGGAAAAATCCTGTAGCGACAAGGTTATTTGGCGGATGCGATCGCTCCCAGTACGCATGGAACTCACAATTTTCAATAAATCGTCGAGTACGAATTCCACATCCATATCTTGCTGCTTTTGCAGAATTTCCGATCCGGGATTGACTAGCTCTTTTTGATACAGTCGCAGCAGTTCAATTAAATCGGTCGCGTAGCTTTGGACGTGAGTTAGATTGCTGTAAATAAAAGTAATAGGGTTGTTAATTTCGTGGGCTATCCCAGACACCAATTCGCCCAAACTAGACATTTTTTCATTTTGCAGCATTCGATCGCGCGACAGATCCAATTCTTGCTGGGTTAACTCGAACCGCGCCCTCAACTCGTGCGATCGCTTAGAGGCGCGCACCCGCGCCAATAATTCCTGCTTAACTATCGGTTTAAACAGAAAATCGTCAAAGGACGCATCCAATTCTTGAATTTCATCAAATTGCTCCGGTGTTGTCAGCAGAATAAAATAGGCTGCCGCCAATTCTCGTGAAGCGAAGCTATCCCGTAGGGAATCGGCTTTCACCAGCCGGCACACCTCCAAAAAGTTGATTTGAGGGGAAGTCCCGTCGCAAATTATCGCATCGGGGGAAAATTCCCTCGCCAAGTCTAAACCCTCCTTGTCGTCGGGAACGACTCTCACCTGATGTCCCTCTTGGCTGAGTAACTCTTGGACAACTTGAAAAGTCACAGTATCCCCGATGATCGCCAGAATCTTTGCCATACTTCTACCAACTCTACAAATTACTTTTTAGGATACAACCGCCAGAATTGCGCTGACAGATTTAAAATTCCAAAATAGTTCAATTCCATCAAAAAACAACCGATGCCCGCTTCCTCAAAACCAAAAATAGCTCATACCATTTTAGATTTTATATTTTAGAGTAAAAAATGGGGAATGACTTACTGTATAATAATAGTTGGGAGCTTACCTAAAGTTGCATATTTTTTGGGGACTGGTATCACGAGAATGTATAATTTTAGACGGGTAATGCAAAAATGCAAATTTTCTCCTTCGTAATTAATGTTACATCAGAGCTTTCGGCCGAAAGACTGCTGAGGGCGATCGCAGATACTTTCTCAAATTGCGCCAGGAAACAATAAAAAACTTTAAAATCAATTAATAGTATCGTTAAATTCACCTTCTCGGTCAGCGCCTGAGAATGCCAATTACCAACACCACCTCAACTTTGATTCAAGCCGAAACACTAGAACTATTAGAATGGCCGCGCCTGTGTCAGCACTTGGCTACCTTCGCGGCCACCAAACTCGGCGTCGCCGCCGCCCTTGACCTCGCAATCCCGGCAACTCAAGCTCAAACAGCCGAACTCCTAGCCCAAACTCAGGAAACTTATCAGTTAGAGAGCCGCGCTGGCGGTGCTTTGAGTTTTGAAGGAATCCAAGACATCGGCACTTCTCTGCAGCGAGCCGAACTGCAAGGTTTGCTCAGCGGCGAAGAATTGCTGGCAATTGCTACTACCCTCGCCGGAGCAAGGCAATTGCGCCGGATAATTGACTCTCAGGCTGATGTGCCGACGCTCAAAGAACTGGCAGCTCAATTGCGGACTTATCCCGAACTAGAGCAAGAAATCCATCGCTGTATAGACGATCGCGCTCAAGTAGCAGACAGAGCCACTCCTAAATTAGCAGGAATTAGAGTTCAAATGCGACAGTTGCGCGATCGCATTTATCAAATATTGCAGGGGATTTTGCAGCGCCAATCCAACGCCGTACAAGAACAGCTAATTACCCAAAGAAGCGGACGCTTTGTAATTCCCGTCAAAGCTCCCCAAAAAGATGCCATACCGGGCATCGTTCACGACTCCTCGGCCAGCGGCGCGACACTCTACGTAGAACCCCACAGCACAGTCAATCTTAACAACCAAATGCGGCAGTTGCTCAGGCAAGAACAAGCCGAAGAAGAAGCAGTCCGCCGCGCCCTCACCGAGCAAGTCGCAGCAGTAAAACCCGATTTAGACAGATTGGTGGTGGTAGTTACAACTTTAGATTTAGCCGCCGCTAAAGCGCGTTATAGTTATTGGTTGCAAGCAAATCCGCCGAAATTTATCGAATTGGGAGAGCCAGAATTAGCACCAAAAAATCCCGAAACAGAAGATGAGGAAAAAGAGGAAAAAGAAGATGAGGAAAACTCAGAAAACACTCAATTATTAATTCGCAACCTGCGATCGCAAATTACCTTGCGCCAGTTGCGCCATCCTTTATTAGTTTGGCAGCAACAGCACGAGCAAGGTTTTCCAGTCGTGCCGGTCGATTTAACGATCGGGCCGCACATCCGCGTCGTCGCCATCACCGGCCCCAACACTGGCGGCAAAACTGTCACCCTCAAAACCTTGGGATTGGCAGCTTTAATGGCGAAAGCAGGAATGTTTGTTGCCGCGCGTGAACCCGTAGAATTGCCTTGGTTCGACAATATTTTGGCTGATATTGGTGACGAACAATCTTTGCAGCAAAGTTTGTCTACTTTCTCCGGCCATATCCGCCGCATCAGCCGCATTTTAGAAGTTTTAGGCAATAAATCGCAGGCTGAAGGGGAAGAAAATTCAAACCTAACAATTACTAATTCCCAACAGCAAGACGAAGAAGTCACAGATACACAGAGCACAGTTTCTGCTCTCCCAATTCTCAAACCTAAATTACAAATTCCCCAACCCCAAATCCCAAATACTAATTCCCAATTACCAATTCCCAAATCTTTAGTTTTGTTAGACGAAGTAGGAGCCGGTACAGACCCCTCAGAAGGCAGTGCATTGGCGATCGCCCTGTTGCAATACCTCGCCCAACATTCCCTATTAACAGTTGCAACTACCCACTTTGGCGAACTCAAAGCCCTTAAATATCAAGACTCCCGCTTTGAAAATGCCTCAGTAGAATTTGACGACAATTCCATGCAGCCAACCTATCGCTTGCTGTGGGGAATTCCCGGACGTTCCAACGCCCTCACCATTGCCAAAAGACTCGGTTTGCTAGCAGAAATTGTCGAAGAAGCTCAAACCTATGTCGGGGGAGCGTCTCAAGATGTCAATCAAGTGATTGCTGGACTCGAAGCACAGCGCCGAAAACAGGAAACCAAGGCCAGAGAAGCAACTCAACTGCTACACCAAACCGAAAAACTGCACAGAGAAGTTTCTCAAAAAGCAGCCGCTTTGCAAGAGCGGGAGCGAGAACTAAAAATAGCTCAGGAAGTGGCAGTAAATGAGGCGATAGGCTCGGCAAAATCAGAAATTGCTCAAATCATTCGTCGCTTGCAGTCGGGCAACCAGACGGCTCAAAATGCCCAACAAGCGACAGAAACCTTAAATCAAATTTCCCAAAAACACCTGCCTTCTCGGCAACAACCGGCTAAACCCAAACCGAGTTTTATGCCGAAAGTGGGCGATCGCATCCGCATTCCCAGTTTGGGTCAAACCGCCGAAGTCCTCAGCGGCCCCGACGCTAACGAAGAGTTGAGCGTTCGGTTTGGGATTATGAAAATGACTGTGAAACTGGGAGAAATTGAATCTCTCGACGGTCAAAAACCGGAAACCAAAGCTCAATTAGCCAAGGCGGCCGCCCAAGCACAAGCACTCGCTACGGCTAAAGCTAAGCAAGCAGCGTCGGAACCTGCAAAACCCAATCCCGAAATCGCCATTCGCACTGCTAATAATTCGATCGACCTACGGGGTGCGAGAGTCTCAGACGCGGAAATCGAAATAGACAGAGCTCTTTCCAAAGCAGTGGAATACGGAGTGCTGTGGATAATTCACGGCAAAGGTACGGGACAGTTGCGGCGCGGGGTTCACGAGTTCCTCGCTTCTCACCCGCAGGTTTCCCGCTTTGAGCTCGCCAGTCAAAAAGAAGGAGGTGCAGGTGTGACGGTGGTTTATTTGAAATAATCAAAATTTACGCATTTCCGGTTGACTCGTAATTATATAGTTGTCTGCAGCAAAACAAGTCGCAAGGAACATATTATACTGATGCAACCGGAATGGATACTATACTGCAAATGTGGAATAATTAAGAGTTGCTTTCCCACTTTAGTAACTGCCTGACTAATGAAAAAAACTCCCTCAAATGAAGTTTTGGTTGGCGACTGTCGTGAAGTGATGAAGACATTGCCAGAAAATTATATTTCTGCCTGTATCACTGACCCACCTTATAATTATGAATTTATTGGTCATAAATGGGATGACTCAGAAATTCAAAGGCGTATTGAAAGAGTCAATGGCAAGGGAAATAAAACCCTTGTTAAAAACATTCCCTATGGCAGTGGTTTAGCAGGTGGAGTCAGAAACGAAAAATGGTATCAAAGGAATCGTAACAACACTCTGGATTATGAAAAGTGGTGCTTTGAGTGGGGTGAGCAGCTTTTTCGGATCTGCAAACCGGGTGCGACAGTTTTAGTTTTCAACAGCACGCGGACTGTTGCTCACGTACAAGTTGCACTTGAAAGTGCTGGTTTCTATGCGAGAGATATTCTTGTTTATAAAAGATCGAGTGGTATTCCTAAAGGTGTCAATATCAAACAACAGTTGGAGAAGAAAGGATATGAAAATTCTGAACAATGGGATGGTTGGCACAGTTGTCTGAGGAACGAATGGGAAGCAATCTGCGTACTTCAAAAACCACTGGTCAATAATTACTTGGAAACTCTACAGGAGTATGGTACTGGTCTATTTTATACTAAAGATCAGTTCGGTGGTTTTCAGTCAAATATTTTAGAAGGTATACAGCGTGAGAAAACTGAGGAGTTTAACGTCCACTGCACAGTTAAACCAATCGCTCTAATGAGAAAGCTGGTCGAAATATTTGTACCGCGTTTGGAAAATTCTATTCTAATCGATCCTTTTGCAGGATCTGGAACCACATTGCTTGCGGCGCAAGAATTTGGCATTAGGTATGTTGGCATTGAAATAGTATCGGACTACATAGAGATTATCAACAAGCGCCTTGATAGTTTCAGCGGTATACAGGGAATTCTCCCACTTTTCCAATAAGAAATGACTTTAAATCAAACCCGCTTATTGTTTGTATAAACTCAAACGAATCGTCCCCCGTGTAAACTTTCCAAGTCCCTACTTTGCACGCTGTAATAGCTGCGGGCAAATTATCTTGTCTGAGAATTAAAAAAATGGGTTCGTAATTATAAGTACGAAGTAGTGGGCCATAAGATTTGAACTTTTTCAGTGTTCCAGAGTCTCCTGAGCCAATACGATATTTTGTATCGATTGCGTACCCATCAACAATCAGATCGCACGGCTCATCGCTTCCAACTTTAAATGCTGGCTGAAAGCTACGGCAATAGGTTTTACACGTTTCAGTAACTAACAATTGCCAACACATACCTAACTCACGTCCCCAATATTGCCTATTTTCTTTTTTTATTAGGGGAGAAAGACCAAACACATCCATTAAAATATCGTGTTCTTCATTCTCTTCTGCATAAATTTTTTCTGTAAATGAGTTTTGGTATCTTGCTAAAATTTGCTCTAGTCTTCTTTCAGTCATCAGCAGTTACCAGTTCAGCTAGACTAACGGATAATGCCTTGGCTATTTTGCTGGCATTAAGCAGCGTTATATTCCTTTCACCTCGTTCAACTGAACCAATATAGGTGCGATGTAATTCAGATAGTTCTGCAAGCTGATCTTGGGAAAGATTTCTGAGCTTTCTGAAATGTCTAACTTTTTTACCAAATTGCTCCGTAATATCCATAGATCGCGCCAGATGAAGCAATGACAACTATAATCTGACAGACTATAAGTAGCGACAGACTATAAGTAGCATTCGAGAGCGCTAGGATGTTGGCATTGATATAAGTCCCGATCGTTTCAAAGCACTGATTTGATTTCGGTCACTCTGTGGCGTAGGATGGTTAGGGGTAAAAATATATGGGTTTTGCGGATTGCGATCGATCGAACTTGAAACCGCAACTTTTCACCCGCAACTCCGTCCAGCAGTTAGGATTGCCGGAATCAAAGCAACGAGCTATGGAGACAAATTAACAGATGTGCTGTTGCCCACAGGCCGCAAAGCTTTAATCACTGCATACTGTTTGATATCCTGCCTCAACCAGTCTTAATTTCCCGTGCTGAAGCCATGCGCTCGACCGTAAAGCCCTCCGCTCCCACAAACGAAACGGGCCAATCTCCCAACTGGGAAGAATTGACCCAAAAAGCACCAGAACCTACCCAGTTGGACAACATTAAAGCCCAACTGGATTTAGTCCTGTTAGCCCTAGAAGCACTGGCAGAAATTGGCTCAGAGGCGATGCTCAAGGTAGCAGCCGAACTGAATTTAGAGCCAATGGTAGCCGATCGGGTAGCTTTGTGGCGGCTGCGCCAATCTAACCCGCTGCGGAAAGGCCACGGAGGGCGCAAAAAACTAGATGTGGAGGAAGCTCGATCGCTCGTTTTGATAAGCTGTCATTTGGCAAAACAGCACCAAGCTTTAATCCGCCGCGCTGTTGCTTTGCTCGAACAAATGGCAGAGCAAAACCGCGAACCTCACACAATCGCTTTGCTGGGAGATTATATTGACAGGTTCAGCAACACTTATGGCTCGCGCATGGAAGATGCAGAAAATTTATCGGCCCGAGAGTTGACTGATTTGGCACTCAAACTCCTGATCGATTTGCTATTTTACAGCAGTCCCGGCGGCCACCGCCGCCTCTGGCTGGCTCTTCTAGACCGCGCTAAAAATTAAACAACAGCCAACAGTCAACAGTCAACAGCCAACAGTCAACAGCCAACAGTCAACAGACTTTCTGCTATGGTTCTCAAACGGTACACGCCCCCCACTTGCACGCTGGAAATTACAGCCAAAAGTTCGCCTCTATCTCGCTGGGCGGGCCAACCGGTGTTTAAATCTTTAAGTTTCGAGCTGCGACTCGATGACCCCAGGCTGCCAGATACCGAACACGTTACTCTCAGGGGCGATCGAATTCAACTCGAAACCCTCCACGAAGCTGTTAGCAATTACGTCCAAAACTTGCTCGGCGAATCCCGCGATTGGGAAAGCAACCTCAACTCTCAAATCGGCAGTACCGCTGCAGGGCCAGACTCGCCAGAAGTCGCGCGTAATGCCCTTATATTCGATCGAGCCGTCCACACTTCCGAACTAGCAACATCCGCCCCGAACACAGCCTACCTTCCGGTTCCCCCCCGCTTAGAGCCCCGCGGCTTGCTTGCCCACAACTTGTTTTTAGGCTCTTTGAGCGCCGCAGAATCCGGGCCAGTAGTTTCCTTGAGCACCCTGCAACTGTTTGACTTGGCCACAGCACTAGATGACTGCGCCGCCGAAGTGATGGCGCTTCCCAACCTCAACCGTGAGTCCCGACAACCGCTGTCCTCACCCTGGCTCAAGGTGGCAGCATTGCTGGTCGCCAGCGCCGGCCTGACGACAGGAACTATCAAAATGCTCGATCGAACCGCCACCTCCCCGCAAACCGCCACAGCCCCCGATCTAGGACAGCCCCAGCTAGCTCCAGGCGTCTCCCCCAGTCCAGTTCCCGCCCTACCGACACCCCCAGCACCAACACCCGCAGCCAAACCCGGTTTACCACCGCTGCCGCCCCCGCCCATCAACACTGCGGCCTCCCCCAGCCCCAGCTTGCCTCCCATCGCCCTCGCCCCAACTTCCCCCACCAACAAACCCAGCCCCATCCAGCAGCCACCCCTGCTATTTCCCGCCAATGGCAGCGCAGCCAGCGCCCCACAGAGCGCCCCACAGAGCGCCCCAGCATTCCCTCAAGGGTCAACAATCACTATTCCCGCCCCCGAAGAAGCGCCCATTTCCGCCCCCCAAGCACCCGCACCAGTACCCTACGTGCTGCCCCCCCTACCGCCGAGACTAGCTCCCGCCGTACCGCCCCCCCTGCCGCCCTCCCTGTCTGCTTCCCGATTTCCCGTTCCCCCGCCGCAGCCCTTCCCCAGCCCCATCGAGCCGATTGTCCCCCCCGCCAGTACCGAACTCCCAGCTCTTGAGGACGCTCAACCGCCAGCGGAGTCTGAGGATAACAACCAGGTGGCGGCCAGCAGAAAAAACCGCACTTTATTTGATACAATTCCTCAAGTTTCAGAAGCTAGAACTTACTTTGAGGAACGCTGGAAGCCTCCTGAAGGAATGGAACAAACTTTGGAATACAGCGTGCTGATCGATGAAAATGGATCAGTTCAAAGTATTATGCCGATGGGAAAAGCAGCAGCAGATTATATCGAGCAAACTAATATGCCATTAGCCGGCGAGCCGTTTGTTTCTGCCGTTTCTAATGGGAAAAACCCGAAAATTCGAGTTGTTTTGAGACCAAACGGTCGAGTACAAACCTTTTTGGAAGAGAGTGATTAAACGCTCTCAAACACATTGTCGAAATGGGAAATCCCGGTTAATTGCTAATCTCAAACAAGTTCAAATAAAATCAAATTTAATTTGTTTTCACTGTCAAAACTTGCGGCGGCGACGCATCGGGTGGATAAATAAAATCCACTTCTACAAGTCGCTTTTCTCCCGATTTCATCTCTAATTTTACCAACGGTTCCCCCTGCTGTCCCCGCCGCTGGACTAAATGCACGTAGCGAGTTTGAGGCACTTTATTGTCGTCAGTATAGCGCACTCTGACAGTCCCCCTAAAAAAAGTTTGAGGTGCCGGAGGTTCTAAAAAACTAAGTCCTCCTGAAGTTAATTTGTCTGTCTTAATTGGAGTTTGAATTGCGACAGTTACAGTTTGATTTTTGCTGGTAGAATTGTACAGTGGCAAGCTGAGACTGTATTGAATTCCGTAATTGCCGTGGGCGCGGTATGCTGTATCTGGGTAGCGGACTAGCATCCTCGCACTTTGCACTTGATTTGTTCCCAGCATTCCGCGCGGGAGACTGCTTAATGGGTAGGAAAATGCTGTTCCGGGTTGGGGAATTGCTAGGCTTGATGTGGCGGGGTTGTCTGAGATAAGTGCTCGCCATTCTGAACCTAATGCTACACCGGCAACTCGGCCGTAAATTATTTGACCTTCGGTGATTTCGGGCGGTGTGGGAGTTCGATCGCGCGGCCCGGCTATATTACTATTGTCTAATAAGTTTTGCCATTCTGCTAAATTGGGCGATCGCTCGTTTCCCTGTCCGTTTCCCTGTGCATCAACTCTGGCAAACATCGCCAGACTGGCAACATAGACTATACCATCGCTCCGCAACCGCATCAAGGTCGATCGACCGTTTAGCGGCGGTACCAATTCCCGCACCGGTATCGGATGATTCATCAACAGTTGGCTTTTTCCCGGTGGAATAATTAACCGCGGCTCAAAGTCAGACTGTCTCCTTCCTCTGAGAATATCATTCACAGCGCGACTTCCCGGCCCTGCGTAAATATTACTGTTTGAATTATCGACTTGCGGCGGCAATTCAATAAAAGGTGCATCGGGTTGACTGAGATAACTCGCAGCTTGCAATATATCTAATGTTACAGGTTTATTGCCAGGATTATAAACAATTACTCCTTGATACAATGTTCGCAAATCTTCCGGGGAAGGTGCGCGGGCTATGTGGTGGGCAAATATGTCGAAACGTCCTTGAAACGGAAAGTTTAAATGTGCCGCCGGAAATCTTTTACCATCTGGGGGAAATGTCGAAAGCAAAATTCCTTCTTGCAGCACTAATTCGGGACTGTTGCTGTTAAATACTGGTATGTTGTCTAACTGTCCGGGGAGTGGTCGCACTTCTTGGATTTGGAGGATTTCTTGAGGTGCGGAAGGGGTTTGGGCTAAGGGGATGATTGATAGAATTGGCAGCATTTTTTAGAGGAGTTTTTTTACCGCAGAGGGCGCAGAGGGCGCAGAGGAAGAGAGGGAAGATAAGAACCCGTAAATATTGGCGTCTGGGCGGGTTTTGTACGGAGATTTTGCTCGCTTATAGCAGATATTGTGATTTTTTACCTCGCCCACTGTTCTAATATGTAATTGTAAAATTTGGCGGTGTCTACTTTATCCATTGCTTGAATTTTTCGCCCTCCTATTTTAACTTTTGTGCGTCCTTGGCTGATGCCTTCGGTAATAATTTCGGTTTCCCATTCTCGCAGTTGGTAAAAGTCTGGATGCGCTAAATAAGCAGTTGCCAAAATGTCCCAAAAATAGTAATCTTGAGATATTGCTAGGGCATAACACTGTCCTGCTAAGTCGGAAATTGGATATTTGCGCTGTCTTGCTAAGAGATTGGAAAATTCTACATTCAGCGGTACATTATTCGTGATGTCTAAAGGACACATGACAACGGGAATTTGGGTTTGCCAAATTCTCTCGATTGCTATCGGGTCCCAGTAAGCATTCCATTCCGCCGACATATCTTGTCCGGGTTCCATATCTTTGCTAACATTGCCGATAACATTGAGGGCGCCTCCCATCCACACAATTTCTTGAATTTTGCTTTCAATTTCTGGCGCGATATCTAAAGCTTGCGCTACTGTTGTTAACGGCCCAGTTACTATTAATGTGACTGGTACGGCTGCGTCTTGCAAAACTCGCACCATAAAGTTTTGTCCGGGTTCTGATATTAACGGCGTGTCAATGGTTCCTTTTTCATTTAGAATGGGAAGTCGATCGACTGCAAAGGAATCTCGCCGAAATAACACCGGAAATGGATTTAGTCCCCGCACCGTACTCGCCGCTACCGGAACTTCTGAACGCCCCATTAAATCGAGAATTTTGCGCGTTGCACTCACCGCCGGTTGAATGTAGCAGTCCGCAGGAGTTACAATTACTCCCAGAGTTTCGACTTCCTCCATTGTCATCAGCAACACGACGGAGAGATAGTCGTCAACTGCACCGTCGTGATCCATTAGTACGAGTTTTTTGGACATTTTGCTTCCCCGGTGACTGAATTAGTGTAAAGTACAAATATTAATTTTTTTGTGCCAGAAACACAACTGCCTCAACTATATGAATACAGTATCACCTTACGGCTCTTGGAAATCACCTATTTCTTCCGATTTAATTGTTTCTGGAACTGTCGGGCTCGGACAAATTGCTATTGACGGCGATGATATTTACTGGGTTGAGGGAAGGCCTTCGGAAGCGGGAAGAAGCGTCCTCGTGCGGCGCACTCCTGACGGTACAATCAACGACGTGACACCGCATCCTTTTAATGTTCGCACTCGCGTTCACGAATACGGCGGCGCTGCTTTTGCAGTTGGTGGCGGTGTTGTCTATTTTTCTCATTTTGCCGACCAACGTATTTATTCTCAAACATTAGATTCTCAACCCGAACCTCTGACTCCTGCTGCTAATTGTCGCTATGCAGATGTGATAATTGACAAGCAGAGAAATCGCCTGATTTGCGTGCGCGAAGACTATGCAGGCGAGGGCGAACCTGTCAATACTATTGTTAGCATTAATTTAGATAACGGCGAAGATATTCAAATCTTAACTCAGGGCAATGATTTTTATGCTTCCCCTCGTTTGAGTCCTGATGCTTCTCTACTTTCCTGGATTTGTTGGAACCATCCAAATATGCCGTGGGATGGCACAGAATTGTGGGTAGCAGAAATTAATTCTGACGGTTCTTTAGGTGAAAAATATTTAGTTGCTGGCGGGGTTGATGAGTCGATTTTTCAACCGGAATGGGCGCCCGATGGAGTTTTGTATTTTGTTTCTGACAAGTCGAACTGGTGGAATTTCTATAGAACCGTCAATCCCCGCTTGCCGAGGGAACAGCAAGAGGTTGAACCTCTGTGCGAAATGGCGGCTGAATTCGGGCTTCCCCAGTGGGTTTTTGGAATGTCTACTTATGCTGTCGTCTCGGAAAGCAAAATTATTTGCACCTACACTCAGCAAGGCCTGTGGTATTTAGCGAGTCTTGATTTAACGACAAAGCATTTGACAACAATTGACACGCCTTACACTGATATTTCGTCGGTCAAAGCGCGGGGAAAAACTGTTATTTTTCTGGCAAGTTCGCCGACTGCATCTACTGCTATTGTACAACTAAATCTAGCAACAAACAAACTAGAAATCTTGCGTCAATCGAGCAATTTAAGCATCAATCCGGGTTATCTTTCAGTACCGGAACCTATCGAATTTCCCACGGAAAACAATTTGACTGCTTTCGGTTTCTTCTATCCCCCGAAAAATCAAGATTTCGCAGCACCTGCGGGTGAAAAACCGCCGCTTGTCGTCAAAAGTCACGGTGGCCCAACTGCTGCTACTTCTAGCAGCATGAATTTGAAAATTCAATATTGGACGAGTCGCGGTTTTGCCGTGCTCGATGTTAATTACGGCGGCAGCACTGGTTACGGCCGAGAATACAGAAAAAGACTGCAAGATAGTTGGGGAATTGTCGATGTTGACGACTGCGCTAACGGTGCTAAATATTTAGCTCAGAAAGGTTTAGTTGATGGCGAAAGAATGGCGATCGCCGGAGGCAGTGCAGGGGGGTACACCACTCTGTGCGCTCTTACTTTCCGCGATGTGTTTAAGGCCGGTGCGAGCTATTATGGAGTTAGCGATTTGGAAGCTTTGGCAACGGATACTCACAAGTTTGAAGCGCGCTATCTGGATGGATTGATTGGGCCTTATCCTGAAAGAAAAGATTTGTATGTAGCTCGTTCGCCGATTCATTCCGCCGAACGTTTATCTTGTCCCGTTATCTTCTTTCAAGGATTAGAAGATAAAGTGGTTCCGCCTAATCAAGCGGAAATGATGGTAGAGATATTGAAAGCTAAAGGTTTGCCGGTTGCTTATGTTGCTTATGAAGGGGAACAGCACGGTTTTCGCCGCGCTGAAAATATCAAAAGAACTCTTGACGGCGAATTCTATTTCTATTCGCGGGTGTTTAAGTTTGAGTTAGCTGAACCTGTGGAGGAAGTGGTGATTTTCAATCTTTAGAAAACATTAGTTTGCAGTTGCTCGGTTTTCCCTAAAACGCACCTGCAAGCTATATCATAATTCACAAAATTTTACTGTGATTTTGTTCACAAATTTTGCTGTTTACTATCACATCTTGAAAGGCAATACAGCTTAAAATTTTATAGTGCGATCGCCTTTTTTAATGCAGAAACGCCCGATCGCGCGATCGTCGAGTAGAGAGTCAATTACTATGCAAACTCCTGTCCACCTGATTCCATCTGCTTTGGGCGAGCTGTTTGCCGAAGTGAATCAAAATGGCTACATTACTCTAGCCGATAGGTACGGTTTGATGGCTGCTATTTTTGACGAAACTTTGACTGAGGAAGACAAACGCTCCATCGATCGCCTGCTGCGCTCTGTGTGCCGGGGAAAGATTAAATTAGTTAACGAATTGTCTATGATCAGGTAAGTGCCGATAATTTTATTTTACGACCATTTTAAAAATATCAACAATCAAAAAAAGTCCTAATTGTCTCATCATTAGGACTTCGAGCGAGGAAACTATTTTTAATTTTTGATCGATACAGAATTTACGCAAAAAAAGGTTGGGCGCGCGAATTATAGTCGTAGGGTGCGCTGCACCTTACATAATTAGATTCTGGCCCAACGAGTGAACAAGTTTAACGTGCAGGTATAGTTGTCGCCAACTGTAACTTGCTCAAACTTTCTTCAGGCTGAACATCCATGTGATAGCTGAGTGCCGAAGGAATCCCAAGTACGCAGCACGGAAAATTATTGCCTAGTTCCCTAACCAGCCGATGGTTGCCAGAACAACAGCCCAAAAACAGTAAATTTGCTGATTCTAATTCAACCACATTTCTCAGTTCTGTAGCAACCCGCCCGATGCGTAAATGAGCTTTGAATAAACCGCGCCATTCCTCAGCCAAACAGCGCGCTTGCCACAGCAACTTATCTGCTACCTCGTACTCATTATTTTGACCATAAATTGCTGGGAAATAATCCGGCTCTATCCAATTTTTTGGCTGGGATACCGATGGAATTTCGGTTGGTAAAGCGATCGCAGGTACTGTACAATTAAGGGCGAATGTTTCCTCTAAATCCGACACTTTCTGCTGTGCAGCCAAGGCATTTCCCACAGCAACTTTGCAAGTATCTTCGCGATAACTTTTTTGCGATTCGTCGATTACGTAGACAACTTGAACCGTGACTTCCTTCGTTGTTACTAAACGAGTTTGATGCGCCATCCAAAGGGTAATGTCCAGAGCTGTTTGACTTTTGGGAGAACTGTTGTAACCGACAATAAAATTGATACTTTTTGCCTGTTTTGTAACTTTTGATTTCTTAGAACCTTGCACTTGTGGCTCCGGCAGCAACACCATTTCTTCTGCTAAATTTTGGCATCCCAATGCACTTTCAAAACGCGCTAACATTGTTTTGAGATTCACAGGCTTGACCTCTCTTAAGTGAATTGTTTGGTCTGTCCGTCGGGCGTTATTCGTCTTGGGTAAAGTAGCGATCGAGAAAATTCAAAGCATAGTTGCGGAGTTCGTAATACTCCTGGGATTCCCGCAACTCTTGGCGATCGCGCGGGCGCGCAAACGGCACTGACAAAATTTCACCTATCGTCGCAGCCGGGCCGTTTGTCATCAGCACAATGCGATCGGACATATAGATAGCTTCATCCACATCGTGAGTAATCATCATTGCAGCTTGTCTATGATTTTCCCAGATATCCAGCACCTGTTTCTGCAACTTGCCGCGAGTCAGAGCATCCAGCGCTCCAAACGGTTCGTCCATTAATAACATTTTCGGTCGAATCGCCAAAGCTCGTGCAATCCCAACCCGCTGTTTCATGCCTCCTGAAATTTCGTCTGGATATTTATCGGCTGCTGCCGTTAAGTTTACCATTGCTAGGTGTTCGTTGACAAGGCTAATCTTCTCAGGACGGCTAAGACTTTGCAAAACTTCATCAACTGCCAGCCGAATATTTTCCCGCACCGTCAGCCAAGGCAGCAATCCGTAGTGCTGAAATACCATCATGCGATCGGCTCCCGGTTTGCGAATTTCTTTTCCTTCCAGTGTCACCATTCCCCCGCTCTGTTTTTCCAAACCTGCCACTATTTTTAGCAGCGTAGATTTACCACATCCAGAGTGACCGATAACCGAAATAAATTCGTTTTCTCCAATACTTAAATTGATATTTTCCAAGACGCTAAATTCTGTACCGTCAGCATTTTTATACGACTTGAACAAATTGTCTATTTCCAGAAATTCAGAGGAGTTGGGGTTTTGGCTATTGGTGTTGATTGAAGCAGCAGTATATTGAGTCATCTGACGTTCCTGGTAATTGTTTATGGGTTATTGTATATCTCGCTTGTAGCTGAGTCTCGATCCCCCTAAATCCCCCTTAATAAGGGGAGTAGGGGTTGACTTTGAACGCTCCGGTTCCCCCCTTATTAAGGGGGAGTAGGGGGCAAGCTAAGGGGGGATCGAGGAGCTAGGGGGGAACGCGAGGAATGTAGAAGGAAGACAGCAAATCTCAAAGATTAAGACTGAAAAAAAGACTGAGGGCGGTTGGCTCGAATTTCAAAACTATTCACATAACCCACCGGATCGCTCGGATCGAAAGCCTTTTTATCAATGAAAAGTTCCGCAGGTTCCACCTGGTAATCCTCCTGGGGACAATCGATCGCCATTTCGGCAACAATCTTGCGGTAAAGGTCGGTTCTCCAAGCTTTTTTAGCTAATTCCTCAGCATTTTTTGGAACTTCTTTAATCTGTCCCCAGCGAGCGGCTTGAGTCATCAACCAAATACTCTGAGATTGCCACATAAATGTTGAATGATTTCCCGGTATTTGAGGCAAATTCTTAGGAATGTCATAGAAAATAGTTGCATCTTCCGATTGTAGGGTGCGGTCTTTTTCGTCAAACCCTCCATAGTTGTAGTTGCCAACTATTGCCGGTCGCGTAAATTTGTCGATCGCCCCTTTTTTCGGTTTCGCCCCCGTAAAAGATCGCTCAGTCAGCAGCGCCGATATTTCACTGCGATTTTCCGGCTTGCTGCAATACTGACAAGCTTCCACCATTGCCTTAACCAGCGAGTAATAAGTTTTCGGATTTTCCTCAATGAATGATTGCATTACTCCCAAAAGGCGATCGGGATGTCCCAGCCAAACTTCCTTGCCTTGCACGAAGGTAAAACCCACTCCCAAATTGCCTTGAATTGCCCGCGTATTCCAAGGCTCTGCCACCATGTAAGCCTGCATCGCGCCAATCCTGATATTAGTTACCATCTGCGGCGGCGGCACAATAATTACCCGAAATTCTTTGAACGGATCGACACCCGCAGCCGCCGATATGTAGCGGACAAAGTATTCGTAAATCGCAGAACTCAGAACCACAGCCCAAACTCTTTTTTCCGGCGGCTGACTGTCAAAAAAGGCTCGAAATTGTTTGCCAAATTCTTCAAAATTGCCGTTGTATTCGTGCCACGGGCGCAAACCGAAATCCCACATAGCTTTGTTCATCGTCATGGCGTTGCCGTGGCGGTGAATTGTCATTGCCGCGCACAGGTGTGCCTGCCGCGCTCCTTCCGCGCCAATTCGGGCGTTTGTGACGGCGCCGGATACGACTGGGGAGGCGTCGAGGCGGCCGAAGATTAGGCCGTCGCGGGAGGTTGCCCAGCTTGCTTCGCGGTTGAGTTGGACGTTTAAACCGTATTTGCGGAAAAAACCTTTTTTCCAGGCGATCGCAAATGGTGCACAATCGTTAACCGGCACGTATCCTACGGTTAAATTTGGTTTTTCTAATGTTCGGGAATCGACAACCGGCTTTACGGCTGAGGCTTCTTCTGTGAGTCCTTTTGCCGATCGATCCGCGCTAATTCCACAACTAGATAAAGCCATTCCCGCCGCCGCCGCTCCCATTCCTTGCAAAAACTCTCGGCGGTTCCATTCATGGGCAAACTTGTCACTCATACCATTTTAGATTAAAGAATTGGCCATGACTAATAGACGAGCAATTGCCTAAATCTTCGCTCGATAGAGCAACCGCAGATTTAAGGCAGATAAACACAGATAAACGCAGATAATGTCAAGAGATGAGGATGACTGATGACTGATGACTAATGACTCTGGATCGATCGATGCGTTACTAATTCCTGAACTTTGTCAACAGCAGCGTCGAGCAACAATCCAGTTATGCCAATTACAAACACCGCTAAAAATACTGAACTCAGATTCAAACGGCTCCACTCATCCCAGACAAAAAAGCCAATTCCCACGCCGCCTGTCAGCATTTCCACTGCCACAATCACCAGCCAAGCAATCCCCAAACTAATCCGCAAACCTGTAAAAATATATGGCAAACTTGCAGGCCAAATTATCTTGGTAATCCGCCTCCAGCGCGGCATTTCCAACACTCGCGCCACATCCAGATAATCCTTGGAAACGCTAGAAACTCCCAAAGCTGTGTTGATAATTGTCGGCCACAAAGACGTAATGAATATGACAAAAATTGCCGACGGATCTGCTAAATTAAAAATTGATAGAGCTATGGGCAGCCAAGCTAGCGGCGACACTGGTTTGAAGATTTGAATCAGCGGATTGAGCGCCATCATTGCTGGTTTCGACATCCCGATGAGAAATCCCACGGGAATCGCAACTGCTGCACCCAGAAAAAATCCCACCAACACCCTACGCAAACTTGCTAGCAGCAGCCAGCCAATGCCTAAATCTCCAGGCCCGCGCTGGTAAAATGGATGCAATATGTAATCTAAATTAGCGACTAACGCCTGATACGGAGTGGGAATCAAATCGCTTTTGAAGCTGGCAACAATCCACCACACACCAAGAATTCCCAAAAAACCAGCCGCCGGCAACAAAACTGCATCTCGGATGACAACGGGTTTTACCCGCTTCCACGTTGCAACTCCTGCAACTGCGATCGCAGATAAATTAAGCTGTATGAACATTTCAAACTCCTTCAGAGTCAGGGCAGGTACAAGAATCTTGAACAATACCAACCTGAGACACTGACGAAGCCAAACTATCTTGTTCAGAAAGTTGGCTTTTCAGTCTCTTCTCAATGCCTGCGAAGTTAGCTGACGGGCTAGGACTGAGAGATGTCCTTCTCTAAAGATTTCAAAATCCAAAATTACACTCTAATTTGGCAATTTTTAACTTTGCTTTTTAATTCTCTAGAGATTCGCCCCGAAAATTGGTTCCTCCGCTCCAGCCACACGCTTGGTTCGATCGCGCAGTGCTGAATTAGGCTTGACTTTTTAAGCCAATTTAACATAACGTATCACGAGCTTATTCTATTGTCAATATGTCTTTAGGAGTAGCTATTTGAGTGCGGCAGAACCCAAAAGTTGAGAGAAAATTCAAAAAGTTAATTATTAAAGTAATCTAGAAATATAAAATACGATCACTTACTTGATTTCTATAAAAGCAATGATAGATTTTAGCCAATCCCTACAAGATAAAATTGATATAATTACCGAAAACTGGATCGAAGCTGTTCGGGGCGACGAGAAAATCGGCACCGCCAAGCAACTCACCTACGATTCCGTGCGCGACAGCCTTCCCATCGTACTGCAAGCGATCGTAACTATGCTGTCCGAATCAGAAGACAGCGACTTTCGGGCAGTCATACAAGAAAGTTTTGACCACGGGAGTGTCAGGGCACAACAAGGCTACGATGCCGAAGAAATTGCGCGGGAATACCGCTTGCTGCGGAGGGTAATTTTCGATGCTTTAGAGCCAGAATTGCTAAAAGGCTCAGGCGCTGAAGTGAACCGAGCTTATCGCTTAATTGACACTGCCCTCGACGAAGCAATTGCTGACTGTTTCCAAACTTATACGCAGGCAAGATTTCAAGAACTACAGGAGTTGCAAAACCAATTGCAACTTACAAATCAAGAGCTGAGTCGCTTACTTCGCGCCAGTCAAGAGAATATATCTCACTTAGCTCACGAATTGAAAACCCCCCTCACCTCTATTATTGGCTACTCACAATTGTTTTTGCGCCAAATAAACAATCCTAGAGTTAAAGATTCGGCTCCCAATTTGGCACATATTGATAAAGTCCTCAACAACGGCAGACTATTACTTAGATTAATTAACGATACTCTCGAAATCTCGCGGTACGACACGGGACGCATAAAATTGCAGCTAACTGCGACAAATGTGCAATCGGCGATCGGCACTGTTGTCGAAATAATCGAGCCTTTGGCCAAAGCAAAAAATTTAGAGATCGCCCTTGAGTGCGATCCGGTTCTCGATCAAGTTATGACAGATTACTTGCGCTTGCAGCAAATTATCACCAACTTGGTGAGCAACGCCATTCGCTACACCCAAGCTGGTACTATTACCATAAAAACCGAATTATTGCCAGACCAACATTGGAGTATCTGCATCACCGATACAGGCATTGGCATTGCTTCAGAAGACTGCGATCGGATTTTTCAGCCATTTGTTCGGGCAAACAACTCCCTGGGTTCTGTGATGCCTGACAGTACCGGCTTAGGGCTAGCAATTGTCGCTCGATTAGTCAACCTCTTGCAAGGTAAAATCGAATTAGTTTCTGAAGTAGGAGTTGGCACCTCCTTCACTGTAATTTTCCCCTTAGAATTGGATGGAGTTTAGATTACTGTTAACTGTTGACTGTTGACTGTTGACTGTTGACTGTTGACTGTTGACTGTTGACTGTTGACTGTTGACTGTTGACTAATAACTAATGACTAATGACTAATGACTAATAACTAATGACTAATGACTTCTTCAAATCAGAAACCGAATAGTTACATAAACAGCCGCAGCCACCAATTGCAACGCCATCACAGGCAGCCCGTAACGCAGAAAAGTTTGAAAAGAAATCCGGCGCCCGTGCAGTTCAGAAATTCCCGCCGCCACTATATTAGAAGAAGCTCCTGCCAAAGTGCCGTTTCCGCCTAAAGTTGCTCCGTACATCATCGCATAAAACAGTGGCAGCACAGCAGGTGGAAACTGCCCTGCAAAATCCGGAGCCAGCACCTCTGCTGGTGCCATCCCGATATTGACAACATACTGTTTTAGCAGCGGCACCATCGCCACTACCAGCGGAATATTTGGCACCACGCTCGACATCAAACCCACAAAAAATAACAAAACTAAAGAACCCAGAAAAATATTTTTACCTAAAATTACTGCTAATATTCCAGATATATTGCCGATTACTCCGGTTTTTTCCAAACCGCCAATCAGCACAAAGATAGACATAAAAAATAGCAACGTGCTCCAATCTAAATCCCGCAAAATATTATTAACAGAATCAAGTTGGGAATGGTGAGCTAAGAGCATTGCCAAAGCAGCCCCCAACAAAGCAATCGCTGCCGGTGAAATAGGCACCGGCAGCGACTCTCCTATTACAAAAAATGTCAGCACGAAAGCTATAATTACACCGCCCACTGCTAAGACTCGCGGGTGATTGATTTTTGGGTGCGGCAAGTGTTCCAAATCGTCTAATTTTTTGTTCCAAATTTCTCGGAACAGCCAAGGCAACATAACTAATATAACTGCTACGGCAATTACCCCGCCCAAACTTAACTTTACCAGGTAATCTGCAAAGCTCATGTTAATAGCATCGCCGACAATGAATGTCGCCGGATCGCCCACGAGTGTCAGCAGTCCCGAACTGTTAGCCACAAATACCATTAAAATCAGTAACGGCACAAAATCTACACCGACTTCTTCTGCCATTGGCGGAATTAATGGTGCTAGCAGCATGACTGTCGTGGCATTGGGCAAAACTGCACAAAGTGGCGTAGTAATCGCGACAATACCCAGCAAGAGATTTTTGCCTTTGCCTTTTGCTAAAAGCACCATTTGAGTTGCCAAGTAGTCGAATACTTTGGTAGGCTCAAAGGCTCTCACCATTACCATGACTCCGAAGAACAAGCCCAGGGTGGCGTGACTTCGACCGATATATTCGATCGCGTTGTTTAACGTCATCACGTGGGTAAAAACCAGAATCACCGCTCCCAGAAATGCCGCAACTGTGAGGTGTATCCATTCTGTAATTATTAAGAAAATTACACATATAAATGTTGCCGTAGCGATCGCAGCTTGCACGTTTTCCATTTATTTACCTAAACAAATTAAAACTTAAAATTAAAAACTATTAGTGTGAGGCACTCTACTACTTTATGGCTCTTCTGTCAATAGGTTAAACGGCTGATTATCCTAGCAACAAGCTGGGATCAACCCCTAGAGAGAGATCCGGCACAGGCAAAAAATTACCTCAAAACTACTTCTTTTGGGAGGGTCGCGATCGCCAGAAGTTTGGTATGGCGATCGGGCGATCGCTCAACTAGAATGAAGCATGGGCAATCTCTGCCAAACTCAACCCCCACGACGCAGAAATCATGGACTACAGCCAAGTGCTCGCCGAAAAAACCGATACTATCGTCCAAAACTGGATTGAAGCAGTTCGTCAGGATCGGAAAATTGAAAGCGCTGACGCCTTACCGCACTCAGCAATCGAGAATCACATACCTCACCTGCTGACGGCGATGGCCACAGTGCTTTCCCAATATCAACACAGCGAAATAAAAGTAATAATAGAAGCCAGTTTAGATCACGGATTTCTCAGAGCCGAACAAGGCTACGACGCCGCAGAAGTAGCCCGCGAATACCACTTATTGCGTCAAGTAATATTCTCCCAATTAGAAGCAGATTTGCTAGCAGGAACCACCACCGACGTATTCAGAGCTTTTCGGCTGATAGATGCCGTAGTAGACGAAGCAATTGCCCAGTGTTTTAATAGCTACGTTGCTCAGAGGCTGCTGGAACTTCAACAAATTCAAACTCAGTTACAACTCACCAATCAAGAACTCTCTCGCCTTGTCAGCGTCCATCAAGAAAACGTCTACCATTTGGCTCACGAACTCAAAACTCCTCTCAACTCAATTATTGGTTATTCCGAACTATTCCTGCGAAAAGAAAAATGGCAATCAGAAGTCAAAGATACCCTCCCCGGCATCGAACACATCGAGCGAGTATTGCGTAACGGGAGACAGTTGCTTCGCATGATTAATGACACACTAGAACTTTCTCGCGCCGATGCCGGAAAAATTAAACTTAACCTGCAGCGAACTAATGTACGATCGGTAATTAACACCGTAGTAGAAATGATGCAGCCAATTGCTGATGCTAAAGGACTAAAGCTCGCTGTTACCAGCGACTGCGGCCCAACACAAGTAATCTCCGACGGACAGAGGCTGCAACAAATTCTGATCAACCTGCTGAGCAATGCCATTCGCTATACAGAATCTGGTAGCATCGAATTAAGTTGCTACCCTGCTGAAGAAGGAAATTGGGCGATCGCAATTACAGATACCGGCATTGGCATCGCCCCCGAAGATACAAACCGCATCTTTGACCCCTTCTTTCAAGCAGGAGAAGCAGGCAAACAGCTCTTTCCCACCGAAAGCACTGGCCTGGGATTAGCAATAGTATCGCGGCTCGTCACGCTGCTGCAAGGCAAAATCGAGCTAGTATCAGAAATAGGAGTCGGCTCAACTTTTACCGTGATTCTGCCGCAAGAAGTTAAAATACTCCAAGAAGTAAGCTAAACATTAAGTTCAAATTTTTACATCCGAAAATCCTATGCCCGCAGCCAACCTTAGCCCTTCCACCACAGCCTTTCCCCTCACCGCCGTAGTCGGGCAAGAAGCAATCAAATTGGCCCTGCTGTTAGCAGCAGTCGATCCCGGATTGGGAGGAGTTGCGATCGCAGGCCGCCGCGGCACAGCAAAATCAGTAATGGCTCGCGCCTTGCACTCCTTACTGCCACCCATTGAAATTGTTAAAGATTCTTTTTGCAACGCCGAACCTAATGAAAATATTGCCCAACAGGCATCAGGCTTGTTACCAGAAAATGGCGGGCAAGATGTCCACACCACCGATAGTAATTCCCCAACTACTGAAATAATTCCCACACCATTTATTCAAATTCCTTTGGGTGTCACCGAAGACAGACTTTTAGGTTCCGTCGATGTCGAACAATCAGTAAAATTCGGTCAAACTGTATTTCAACCAGGACTCTTGGCCCAAGCAAATCGAGGCGTACTTTATGTAGACGAAATTAACCTCCTGGATGACAATATTTCCAACCAATTGCTAACAGTATTAACCGAAGGACGCAACCAAATAGAGCGCGAAGGCATTAGCTTTCAACACCCCTGCAAACCTCTATTTATCGCCACCTACAACCCCGAAGAAGGGCCGCTGAGAGAACATTTGCTCGATCGCATCGCGATCGTACTTTCAGCCGACGCAGCACTCGAACTAGAAGAAAGAGTCTATGCAGTAGAACAAGCTTTATCCTACTCCAGCTCCCCCCAAGAATTTCTCAATCAATACAGCGAAGACACCGACAACCTCAAAACCCAAATCATCCTAGCCCGAGAATGGCTCAAAGATGTCAGCATTAAACGCGAACAAATTGCCTACCTAGTAGAAGAAGCCATCCGGGGTGGCGTTCAAGGACACCGCGCCGAAATATTCGCAGTCCGCGTCGCCAAAGCCGCCGCCGCCATCGAAGGACGCACAGAAGTTAACGCCGAAGACCTGCGCCGCGCCGTAGAATTAGTCATCGTACCCCGCGCCACCATCATCCAAACTCCCCCAGACGAAAACTCTCCTCCTCCTCCCCCCCCACCGCCTCCCCAAAAGCAGTCAGAACAAGAACAAGACGAACCAGAAAACGAACAAGAAGACGAAGAAGACCAAGAGGATGAAGACAACCCGGAACCTGAAGAAGAACCAGAAAAAGATACCATTCCCGAAGAATTTCTATTCGACCCCGAAGGCGTAATTCTCGACCCCAGCGTGCTTTTATTCGCCCAACAATCCGCCAACAAACAAGGCAAATCCGGCAGCCGCAGCACCATTTTCTCGGAAGATAGAGGCCGTTACGTCAAGCCAGTTTTACCCAAAGGCCCCGTCCGCCGCATCGCCGTTGACGCCACCCTCAGAGCCGCCGCACCCTACCAAAAAGCCCGCCGCGACAGGAATTCTAACCCCCCCCAACCCCCCCTTGCCAAGGGGGGGCAACAGGCGAGTCAACCCCCTCTTGCTAACGGGGGGCAACAGGCGAGTCAACCCCCCCTTAGCAAGGGGGGGCAAGAGGGGGTTCAGCGCCGTGTATTTGTGGAGCAGGGAGACATTCGGGCGAAGCGCTTGGCCAGAAAAGCTGGAGCTTTAGTCGTATTTGTCGTCGATGCTTCGGGTTCGATGGCCCTCAACCGGATGCAGTCCGCCAAAGGTGCAGTCATGCAGCTACTCACAGAAGCTTATCAAAGCCGCGACCAAGTTGCTCTCATTCCCTTTCGCGGAGAACAAGCAGAAGTGCTGCTACCGCCGACTCGCTCGATAGCCTTAGCCCGCAAGCGTTTGGAACGGTTGCCCTGCGGAGGCGGTTCCCCCCTGGCCCACGGTTTGACTCAAGCAGTGCGGGTGGGAGTCAACGCGCGTCAGTCTGGAGATATCGGTCAAGTGGCGATTGTCGCCATTACTGACGGACGCGGTAATATTCCTTTGGCTCGTTCTTTGGGCGAACCGATTGTAGATGGAGAAAAGCCTGATATTAAGAAAGAATTGTTAGAAATTGCTGCCAAAATTCGTGGGTTGGGAATGCAGTTGCTGGTGATTGATACCGAGAGCAAGTTTATTTCGACTGGCTTTGCAAAGGAATTGGCCAAGACTTCTGGAGGGAAATACTATCACTTGCCGAAAGCTACCGAACAGTCGATCGCAGCTATGACTAAAAATGCTCTGCGCGACGCGATCGGCTAAAATCCTGATAGCCACATTTATCTGCGTTTATTCGCGTTTATCTGCTGTTAAAAATCCAAAAATTAGACTTTTTGCCAAAAAAGTCTAATTTTTAACTCTCACTCTCCGGCGACTCAGCGCCAGCGAACCCGCAACTAAACCCAACCCTACCACCGCCGAAGGCTCAGGAATTCTTACGGGCAGAGGCACGCGGTTTGCCGTCCCCCGGTTCGGGGTTGAAGAAGTTGTACTTTGGGGGAGTTGACCGCTATTCTGGGCCAGGAGCAAATATTCTGAACCCTGCCCTGAAGTAGCGGTAGAAACGGCTCCGACATTATCTGCAACGGCAGCTTGACCGCCGCAAATAACGGCGGCGGCAGCCAATAAAATTCCGGCTGTAGGTGGCAATAATTTGCGTTCAAAAAATGTGGGCATTGGAAATTACCTATTTAGCAGTTTGTCTATAGAACTCGATCTATTTATTAAGTTTCTGGGTAGGCTCTGTATGAGCTACCTTAGCAATTAACGGAACCGATTTTAGATTTTAGATTTTAGATTTTATATTTATTTTATATTATTGAAGTTTCTAGTCCCTACTTTCAACTAAGTCGCAAATCAAAAACCTAAAATCAACTGTGGCCCCTGCCTCTAGCATATACTGCTTAATCCCCAATCGTAAATCCCCCATCCAAAATTGATTGACTTTAGCTATATCTGCGATTTGATGGACTTTAAGCTGGCCCCTGGCCACATATAGCGCCGGCCCTTTAACCTCAATTATAGCTTTGCCGCAACGCGCAACGGTGCGAGACAGCGACACGGCACAGACCTGTACGCAGTCGATTATAAACAATCGATCCGTGCTTTGGAGTGATTTCACCCCTGTTCTTTATCAAATCTTTAAACTCTTTCAGGTTTTGCAAACACAGTGTAAAGCTGTCAAAATGATAGATAGCAATTCTCAGTCAAAATTAGGTAAATCCTCGTGAGTAACACTAGCAATTTCCGCGAAGCCGTGCGCGAGGCCAAAAACCACGCGCTAGTAGGCCCCAACGTCATCTCCAACGCTCTCCCCTTCGTGGGCGGCGGACTTGTCTTAACTGCTGTCGGCACCTACGGGGGCCTGGGAGTGATTCGTAACTATCCCGCGATCTTCTTTCCCACATTCATTGCCGCGATCGTCGTAGAATTAATTCTCTTCTTCATCGCCCGCGGTGCCGCCGAACAAGGCAACAAAAACACCGCTTTGCCCCTGCTGGCAACCTACAGTCTGCTTTCCGGCTACACCCTCAGCGGATTGGTATTTACAGCCCTCAGAACCCAAGGCGTCGGCATCTCCGGCATCGCTTTTGCCGCCCTCGGATGTGGCATTACCTTTATCGCTGCCCGCCAAATTGGCTCCAACCTTTCTGAACAAGACGGCATGGCCCTCACCAAAACTATCAGTTTAGGTGTGATTGCTTTGTTAGTCGTCGTTGGCGGTCAGTTTCTGCTCGCTCTCTTTGGCGTCTACACCCCAACCTGGTTGGAAATTGGCATTTCTGGCATCGGCGTGTTTATATTTGCCGGCGCTGCGATCGTCGATTTTTACATATTACCCCGCAGCTACCGCGACGACCAGTATTTGCCCGCTGCTCTGTCGATGTACTTGACCTACATCAACTTGTTCATCTTTATTCTCCGCCTGCTGATTGCTCTCAACGGCCGGGATTAATTGAAACTTTAGCTTATTAAAAAAAACTGCGGCTCGATAGACATCCGGCCGCGGTTTTTTTTATTAAGATTTGGAATCAAGATAGTCGTCCTCGTTTCCTCTGTCCCTCATACAAAAAACTTATATCATGTTCACAGCCGACAGACATAAGGTATAATTTTAATCTTTAATCACTCAATCAAAACTCTTGCTATCTAATTGTGTCGATCGCGATTTCAATATTAATCACAAATTAATTGGGGAAAACTCATGTACTTAAAATATGAAGATATCAGGAGAGTCAGCGTAGAAATTACCTCCCGGTGCAATGCAGCTTGTCCCCAGTGTCCCCGCACCGGCAACCCGATTTTGCCGGGGGCGGAATTAAAGATGGAGGATATTGAGAGAATTTTCCCACAAGAGTTTTGCTCTCAGTTGGATTTGGTGTATATGTGCGGCAACTACGGCGATGCTATGACTAGCAATACCACAATTCCGGCGATCGAGTATTTGCACCGCATGGGAGTTCCTCATATCTCCCTGTACACCAACGGTAGCGGACGCAATCCAGACTGGTGGCAAGCCCTGGCAAAGGCGATGACAGGAGAACACGATCGCGTAATTTTTAGTATCGACGGGTTGGCTGATACTAACAGCATCTACCGCCAAAATACCAACTGGGACAGGATAATGCAGTCTGTTAATGCCTTTATCCAAGCAGGTGGAAAAGCTGTATGGCATTACTTGATATTTGAACACAACCAGCACCAAGTAGAAGCAGCGCGGGATTTAGCCCAACAATTAGGATTTGTCGAGTTTGTACCGAAAGCAACCTCTCGTTTTGTGGCGAAAGAGATTTATGACAAAGAGTCCGCAAGTCAACAGCCCCAGAAGGCAGAAAACTCTCAGGTAGATGCCAAGAGCGATCGCCCCAACCAACCAGTAACAGCTAATTTAGCAGACCCTCAGCATCAAGAACAGGCCGCGCTTCAGTTCCACCGACAAGCTGAGGAATTCTTGAAACAAGGAAAGCTATCAGAGGCGATCGCAGCCAGCCAACAAGCCCTAAAAATTCAACCTAATTTTGCAGCAGCCTGGAAAACTTTAGGCAATGCTGTTCAAGGTTTGGGGAAGATGCAAGCAGCAGCAGATTGTTACGCCAAGGCACTTAAAATTCAGCCTAATTTTCCAGAAGTTTATGCTAATGTCGGCAGTCTTTATGCTCAACAGCAACAGTGGCAGCCAGCTAGTGCTTATTACCAAAAGGCGATCGAGCTTAAACCCAATTTTGCCGGAGCTTATCGCAATTTAGCTCAAGTGTTGACGCAGTTGGGGCAACCAGAAAAAGCCAATTATGCTTGGTATCAAGCTATAGCTATCGAAACCTCTCAAGCACCAGAAACAACTCCTTCTGTCCCATCAAAGCCAGCCAGCGAAGAACTCCAACCCCCATCGTTGGAACAATATAAAAATCCCCAGGGAGACCAATTTATCCAAGCTGTAGAAAAATTTGGTAGCCTAAACAATTACTACCGAAATGTAGAAATTAGCTGCCAAACTCAAGCCAGCCAAGAGATTTTCATCAGTTTTGAAGCGGAACTCTGGCCTTGCTGTTGGGTAAGCCACACTAAATACGCTATTTATAACCACACTTACAGACCGCAAATGCTGGCTTTAATTGAAAAGTACGGAAATGGCTTTAATTCTCTCAGAACTCAATCGGTGAAAGATGCGATCGCCAGAGATTGGTTTCGCGAAGACCTCACAAAAAGTTTTTCCTGTTCTAAAAGGTTGGACGTATGTGCTCACGAATGCGGTAAAACTTTCAATTCAACAGGTTCGCAGTATATCTAAGAAGTCAGTTGACTGTTGACTGTTGACTGTTGACTGTTGACTGTTGTCACAAGAAAGAAGGAAGAATGCGGTGAAGCCGATCGCATTTCATGTCACGATTAAGGCAGGTTATCGGGATCGATCCCTTGCGATCGCAAATACTCAGCTAGGCGATCGGCTCGTTGCTGTTGAACCTCAGCTCGCTGTCGTTCTACCCTCAACTGTTCGCGCATCTGCTCCGCCGCTGCATCCGGCAAGGGATAGGCATTTCCCGACTCGTCGTACCACACCAAAATTTCTTGCTCGATCCCCCCAATAACTTGCTGAGATCGCCCTAGGCCCAGTTTCACTTCTGGCATCCAATAGGGTTCGCCAATCTGCTGCCGGTACTGGCCGTCAATCAGCTTGTAGGCTTCAAACGGTTGATGTCGATCGCGCCGCCAAAATTCGGGGTTGTAAATAATGTAGTACAAAACTCCTAACCCGGCATAAATCGACATTTTCTCGTCGTACTCTCCACCGGGTTTGTGAGACACCATTTCCAATGCTACGATCGGCACAACCTCGTTTTCTTCCCAAACAGCATAGCTGCGGCGAGATTTGCCTCCTTTTCGGCGCTCCACCCCCAAACTGAGAAACCCGTCGGAACAGGCACTTTGGGACTGATTCCTGTGGTGTGATACACCGCCATATCCACCCCAAAGTACCAATCCATGCGAGCCGACCAAATGCTAGTCAGGACAAACAACAATAGGTTGGGTAGCAGATTCTGGTCTTCGTTATCCACAGCCGTATCATCCGAACAGGGCAGGTCTTCGGTGGACGGCAAGCTTAATTTTAGTTCTGGGGAAATCATAGCAGTTAACTTCCATCGAGATCGTTAACCTGATTTTAGATTATAGCAACTTTTTTTTAATTTTTAATGCTGTAAAATTTTCAATTCAACAGGTTCGCAGGATATCTAATTACGAAGAAACAATAACATTTTGTTGAATTATCCTAATTTCAGCTACAATTTGTAAAAGACTTCAAAACCATGAGGACTAACCGTGGAAATTCTACACATAAAACACAACATCGAAACATTGTCCGATCGCCTAACGGGTCTACAAGACTATCTTTAGCTCAGCATTAACCGCCGAGAGCCAAAAGTTACAACAGCTAGCAGCACAACCCAAATCGGGCAAAAGCATCAATACAGGCGAACGGCTACTCCAAGAACTAGACGCACTCCAATCCTACCAGGCAAAACTCAACCAGTGCCAAACAATTTTGGCAGATGCTACAGCAGCACTGGAATTACTCGACTTTCAAGCAGACGAGGAATTAGAGCAAGAACTTCAAACTAATTTAGCTCAACTTAACTGCTCTCTCGAAGAGTGTGAATTAGAGCAATTGTTGAGCGGGCCTTGCGACAAAAATGGAGCCTACCTGATAATTAATGCAGCAATAGATGACCTAGATGCTCCAGACTGGGCACTAATGCTGCTGAAAATGTACTGTTGTTGGGGACACAACCAAGGCTATAGAGTTAGGTTAGTTGAAGAGTCGCCATCGACAGATAGAGGAATTAATTCTGCAACTTTGGCAATAGACGGACGTTGCGCTTACGGCTATCTAAAGTCAGAAACCGGAGTGCATCTACTGAAACGTACATCGCCTTTTAATATTACCAGAAAGCAGGCGAGTTTAGCGACGGTGGAAGTGGTGCCCATGTATGTGGAACTGGAGATTCCACAGCAGGATTTAGAATTAATAATCTTGCCTTCTCCCTACCTGCTTTCTGTGAAAGTCTCAGATTGGGTGAAGATTGTTCATGTTCCTACTGGTATTTCTGCAATATCTGGGGAGGGGCGGAGTCGATTGCAAAATAGAGAAATGGCTTTGCCCGTTCTCACCAGCAAACTGTTTGCTATTATGCAAAGACAAGGAGTTCAACAGCTTGCAGATATTCAGGGCGAGATCCTAAAAACAGCCCTTAACCAACCAATTCGGGAATATCAATTTGTCAGCGACAGCGCGAACCAGGGCAAAGTTTTGGATCTGCGTACAGGAATCCAAACAACAGCCGTCGCCGAGGTGCTCGATGGCAAACTTGACTCGTTTATCAAAGCTGGTGTGCTGCTGAAAAATTGATTTGCACATTTAGAGCAACATTTCAGCTAAACTCAAAAATACAGCCCACAAGTAGGAGAACTCACAGTGGAAGTTCTAGACATCAAACACAATATCGCAACTTTGTCCGATCGACTGGGTGCAACCCAGGACTATCTTTGACATCCCCGCACTCACAGCCAAAATTCAAGACTTAGAGCAAATCAGCGCCCAACCAGCATTTTGGGACGACCAAGATCGAGCTCAAGAAACCCTCCAAGAACTTAATGACTTCAAATCTCATTTAGACCAATATCGCGGCTGGCAAACTAGCTTGGAAGATGCTAAAGCTATTTTAGAACTGCTGGAGTTAGAAGCCGACGAGTCCCTGTTCCAAGAAGCCTCATCGAGTCTTTCTCAGTTAACCCGCGAACTCGACCAGTGGGAACTGCAACAATTACTATCTGGGCCCTACGACGAAGGCGGCGCTGTTTTGACGATTAACGCCGGCGCCGGCGGCACAGATGCTCAAGATTGGGCAGAAATGCTGCTGCGGATGTACACCCGCTGGGGGGAAAGTCAAGGTTACAAAGTACATTTAATGGAAATTTCCGAGGGAGAGGAAGCAGGTGTTAAATCGGCTTCTTTGGAAATTGTCGGCCGTTACGCTTACGGTTATATGCGATCGGAAAAAGGCACTCACCGCTTGGTCAGAATTTCGCCTTTTAATGCTAACGACAAGCGTCAAACCAGTTTTGCAGGCGTTGAAGTGATGCCAATTCTCGATCGATCCGTCAAGTTGGACATTCCAGAAAAAGATTTGGAAATCACGACTTCCCGCGCTGGCGGCAAGGGCGGGCAAAACGTTAACAAGGTAGAAACCGCAGTCCGCATCGTTCACCTTCCTACCGGTTTGGCCGTCCGCTGTACTGAAGAACGCAGTCAGTTGCAAAATAAGGAAAAAGCTCTGGCATTACTCAAGGCTAGACTGTTGGTGGTTGCTAAGGAACAGCGGGCTTCGGAAATTGCCGAGATTCGCGGCGATATGGTGGAGGCGGCTTGGGGGAACCAAATTCGCAATTATGTTTTTCACCCATACCAAATGGTCAAGGATTTGCGTACTGGAGTGGAAACAACCGCCATCGCAGATGTGATGAACGGCGAATTAGAGCCGTTTATTCAAGCTTACCTGCGGCAGGAAAATCAGTTGGTCAGTAGTCAGTAGTCAGTAGTCAGTAGTCAGTTGACAGTAGTCAATGAGGACTTCAGTCCGCAAAAAAGCAGGACTTGCATTCCTCACTACGAACCAATTTTCTGGTATGATTTTTGGGTTTTGGTCGATCGCCCGACCTCCAACAGGTCGCGCGGTCAAAAAGCTTGATATGATAAAACTTGATCTGACAAACACTAAGGAGAAATAATGACCCAAGTTGTAATAGGCGAAAATGAAGGGATTGAGTCAGCCCTACGACGGTTTAAGCGACAAGTTTCCAAAGCGGGTATTTTCCCCGACATGAGAAAGCACCGCCACTTTGAAACCCCGTTGGAAAAGCAGAAGCGCAAAGCTATTGCCAGAAGGACTAAGAGACGCTTCCACCGCAACAACAAACCCTAGAATTATTAGCACTAAATTGATTCGGCACATATAATGCCTTGCGATTCTAGTACCGCAGCGACTCGGAGAATCACCGCTTCGCTGTAGGGAGCACCAATAATTTGTACCCCCAAGGGCAAAGCGCCGGGCCGCTGTATGGGCACGCAAAGAACGGGCAAGCCAATAAATGATAGGGGTTGGGTGAACAGTCCGAGATTGGGACGCACTAAGATTTCTTGTCCGGCTATTACCATTTTCTCGATGCCAATTTCAGGGGCTGCTATCGGGGTGGCGGGTGCGAGGATGATGTCTGTTTGTTGGAATATTTCGCGAATTCGATCGCGGTACCACTGTCTGAACCTCTGCGCTTGCAAGTACCAAGTCGCAGGGATCAGGGTTCCCGCTAAAAAGCGATCGCGCGTCGCCGGATCGAAGTCTTGAGGGCGCGATCGCAAATTGTCTAAATGCAAGTTTCCCCCCTCGCAGGCGGTAATGATAAATGCAGCAGCCCGGGCGCGATCGGATTCCGGTATGCTGACAGTCGCAAGCCCCCCTATTTTTGGGGGGTTTGTTGTTTGTTCTGTGCTTATACCACAATCCAAGACATTTGTCAAGGCTTTAGCCACTATTTCTACAGCATCCATTGCTTCCGGTTCGGCCCCTGTAGCGAAATACCCGTCAGCAACAGCAATTCGCAATCCTTCGATGCCTTGATTTAACTGCGGCGAACAAAGTTCTGGCGGGCGTTGAGTGCAAACTGGGTCACGAGAATCAGGGCCTTGCAGAATATCGTACAGCAGCGCCATATCTCTGATCGATCGCCCAAACGGCCCCACACAATCCAAACTACCCGAAAATAAATAAGCGCCAGCCCTGGACAAACGGCCGTAAGTAGGCTTAAACCCAAAGACACCGCACAAAGCAGCCGGTACCCGGATGGAACCGTTAGTATCAGAACCGAGGGTGATGGGTACAAAACCGGCGGCGACTGCTGCTGCGGAACCGCCGCTGGAACCGCCAGCGATGCGCGTAGTATCGCGGGGATTGCGAGTCGGGCCGTAGTGGCTGTTTTCCGTCACAAAACCGTAGGCGTACTCATCCATGTTTAGCGTACCCACGAGCACAGCCCCGGCTTGTTTGAGTCGGGCGACCACGGCCGCGTCCTGGGTAGCCGGAGGATTGTCAGCGTTGATTTTTGACCCTGCTAGAGTAGTAATTCCGGCGATATCGAACAGGTTTTTAACAGCGAAGGGAATGCCTGCTAAAGGGCCTGGGTTTTGGTTATTTGCGATCGAATTATCTATATTTTCGGCTGCTGCGAGTGCGCTGGATGCAGTGATTGCAGTAAAGCAATTAAAAGCTTTATCCTTAACAGCAATCCGTTCCAAAGCAGCACTTACCGCCTCTGTAGCCGTAACCTTACCACATTTAACAGCCGCTGCCGTAGCAACCGCATCAGCCTTATCTAAAAAACATCTGCGTTCATCTGCGTTCATCTGCCCTCATCTGCGGTTAAAAATCTAAGGTTCAAACACCGGCGCGACTTCTACTTCTGGGGGTAAAGGGAATTCAGTAACGAGTCGGGCGATCGCAGCTATTCTCTCGAAGTTTACCACAACGCCTGGACGATGTTCCGGGTCTAAGGGTAAGTTTATCAGTTCAGCGGTGCGATCGACATATTCTTCTATATTTGTCATTAGTCCATCCCAAACAACATCAGCGTTAATCCGCGTACATCTGCCCTCATCTGCGGTTGAAAATCTAAGGTTCAGATATAGGTGCGATGATTATTGTATTGTAATCGCGATCGGGCAGTCAGTTATTATTGCTCAGCTTTTTATATTCCTCAGATTGTCTGATATCATCTAAAGGCGATATAGGTTCAGTTGGGCGATCGGGACTGAATTCTATACATATATCAAGAACAGCTTTATTATACTTTTTATAATCATCATTTTCGTAATATGAATTTACGACTTTTGCCTGCATTCTCAATTTTCCTTCCTGCCATCCTCCAGAACCCACTTTAAGAAGTTTACAATTTACTGCTTTTATACATTTCCATTGAATCTCACTGCATATAAAACTTCCTGAATCAAATGGAATAGTGCTTAAATCTGATTTGATATCAGTACGTTCTTCATGACTATCACCACGATAAGCTGGTCTCTTTTGATAACTTATTAAAAATTTTTCCTGAAATTGTTTACTCATTAAATCCTTAAACTTGCCAACTGTAAATGTATTATTGTTATCGAACAACAAAACATCATCATCGCGCTCTATTGGTTGAAATTTATCATTCATAAAATTTGATTCTGTCATGTATCTTTGAAGATCATACGTGTAGAAGCAGGAGTTACCAATGTTCTCGTGGGAGTGTCCACCCTAGGAATACAATTATCTTAACCTTTTTTTTTTCTGCTTGTTTAGCAGATTTCATGAACTAAGCCCGGTTCGATGTTTGTTCCTAACTCAAACACTGACCGTTTCCCGCAACTTCTTAACGGCAACATCCAGCGGAGGCAAAGCAAAATCCTCAGCATCCATCAATTCCTTAACCTTCTCAAAAATCTCAACCTCTGCCTCTTCCTGATCCGTCAGCTTATCATAAAAACAAGGGTCAGTAAACCACTGCTCAAAAGCAAACCTTAACACCCCATTCGGGTCAAGCATAAACTGCCAATACTTAGAAACTCGGTTATCAACTACTTCAAACAGCGGTGCCGGAGTCTGTATGGGATAATAAGTGTAATTATCATCACAAATATAGTACCAAACTATTCCCTGCCACGATCGGATGGCATAAACAACATATTCCTTGCCAACTGTCAAAGGTAATTCAACCTTTTTAGTATAACCTCTTGCCGGATCGATATAATTTTCCGGTAAAAATTCCCCACTATTAGCAATACAGCGAACAATCATAACTTGTCTACCTATAAATTCTTAGGTGCTATTTTAGGATATTGTCGTTTAAACTTTAATTCAACTTGTTGGAAAATTTTTGCATTTTCAAACCAGTGCACTTGTACGGAAGCTCCATTAATTGTAAAAGCCTGAATGCTAGTTATTTTGTACCAGTCTTCGGGATTACCTCCATAGATGGCAACCAGTCTGGAAACATCCCCTAGTATATCGTCAGGCCCGCCCTGAATTGCTCTACAATTACCAGCCTTAGCATCTTGCAGTAGCAGTTGCTCCTGCAAATTTCTCGGACTATCATCGGGAACAGCACCTTGATTCACAATTTAACAGCTTCAAATATTGTTGGTCAAATACCATAAAAACTCATCTTAGCAGGTGCAGTTTCCGCCAACAACTTACCCCGCGAAATCACATACCGAACCGCAGCGCGCTTCCTAATTGCATCATAACAATCCTCAGCATCCAACACAATCAAATTTGCAGGTTTCCCCGCATCTATCCCATAATTATCATCTCCCAGATTGAGAGTTTTAGCACCGTTGACAGTGACCATATTACAACAAAGGGAAATCAGCGTAGATTTCCCTGCACTTGCAATTCTTATCCTCTGCAATATCAGTGTGTCATCCACTGTTGCAGTCGAGAAAATAAAGGACTCTCAGAATGCAGCCAAACCACATCATCAGTCATATTTCCCTCTTTCGCCTTGGACAATTGTAGCCGAGCGCCCAAACCTTCCCGTTTCGCCTCCAAGTTAAAAGCTTCATAACCAAATTCGCCCATCAGAGAGCAAAGTTCTGCTACACTGGAACCGGCCCGTTCCAGATGGCCAGCTACAACTTCTGTCAACACCGCAGGGCGAAGCTTTTGCAGCGTTTGGGAGAAACCTTTAATCACATTCACCTCAAACCCCTCCACATCAATTTTAATAAAAGTAGCACCAGGAAGATTATCTGGGAGCATTTCATCTCCGCGATACACAGGCACTTGATACTGATTAGAAATCAGCCTTCGATCTTTTTCGGGAAGTTGAGCGAAAGTACCCAAACCACTAACATCTGTAGGCACTGTCAGTGTCAGTTCATTTCGCTCGTTAGAAAGGCCGCACTGGTGCAGAGAAACTTTATGCAATTCATTGTCTGTTACCGCAGCTTTTAATTTTTGAAACGCCAGAGGATTTGGTTCAAAAGAGTGTACGCATCCTGTTGTTCCTGTATGATAAGCAGCCAAAAGAGTAATCATGCCCGTATTTGCCCCCGCATCAATAAAGCTGTCCCCAGGCTGTACAGAATTTTGGACGAAGAGTTGTGTCGGTAAGTCATAATAACGGCCTAAAAAATAGCTCATGCGATCGTTCCACTTGGAAAGATCCATCGCCATCCGATAACCGTGGAACTTCCCTCGCATCTCCCGTATAGGAGCATTTTTCCACAAATCTTCCCGGTACACACCTGTGAGTGTCATCAGTTTTCCCCATCCTGGGAGTTCCTGGCGCGTATAGGGTAAAATCAAAAGAGTATAGAGTGGATAATTCATAATTATTAGACCTCTCCCAAAACTATTAAACACGGTTAAGCAGCTATAATCAGCCTAGTTGATATACTATCAAAGTTCTACAACAAATTTTTATTAAATAAATCAGACTATCTCAAACTCCAGATTGTGATTTTTTACCAAATCAAAGGTAAAATGGTCAACCACATTAGTATTGCTCAACTCCAGATTGTAAAAATCAACAAAATCCGCATCAAAATAAGGCCCAGCGTGCCAAGTCCCCACATCTAACTTAATAAAACAATTGCCCGGAATCCGAAAAGCAGCCATATCTTCTAAACTCGGTTTATAGCTATCCCCAGGAGGCGCAACCGCCATCAACCAATCCTTCCCATCCAAAGAACCCAAACACTGAGTACATTGAACGTGTCGTGTAATTTTGCCAAACTTGCGACCTTCCTTCTGGAGCCGCATAATGTAAAATCTAGGAACACCATTTTGCAAATTTAACTGAGCATCCTCAGCATCGAAAGACTTGCCATCAACAGCCGCAAAGATAACTTGACCGTAACTCCGAAAATTCTCCGGTGTCACCCATTGTGCAAACAACTGCTTAGTTGAAATTGATTCGCTCATAAATCCCCACATCCCTAGCTGTCTCCGTCATAAATATTCTAATATAAATAGTAAGACCACTTTATTTCTACCTTGAGGGCAGCTAAAAACCAACCTTTCGACTCATCCCACAAGAAAATAAACAAGATTGCTTTCATTCGATCGCCCTTCTTGAAATTAATCTGCGTTAATCTGTGTTTATCTGCCTGACATCTGCGGTTTCAGTATCAACCTTACAATCACGCATCAGCACACTGCTGCAAAAAACGAGCCGGAATATCAGGCCGAGCACCCCAATGCAAATGCAAGTAAGAAGCGTGCACCTGACAAACTCCCCAACCTTCAGCAACCGCCTCAACTTCCCCCCGCTTCCCATACCTCCAACTGTGATAAACTGGATTACTCGGTTCCACAGTTAAATGCGATCGATGAAACTCATGTCCCCAAACCTGATCAAGAGCAGTTAACACCGAACTATCCCTCACCGCCACAGCTTCTCGGTATCCCAGCGTCAAACGCTTTCCCATCGCAGCATTAGTTTTCAACACTCCCACCCCTGGCCAAGAATTGCCATCGAAGTCTACAATAGAATCACACAAATACATCAAACCGCCGCACTCCGCATAAGTCGGCATTCCCGAAAAAATAGCACTTCTTACAGCATCCCGAATTAAAACATTACCGCTCAATTTTTGAGCAAACACTTCGGGAAAACCACCACCAAAATATAACCCTTGCACATTGTCAGGAAAAACCGAGTCATCAAGCGGGCTCCAAAATACTAACTCCGCACCCAACTCTTCCAACAAATCAAGATTGTCCTGATAGTAAAAATTAAAAGCCCGATCGCGCGCAACTGCAATCCTCACTCCAAATTGTTTTCCCAAACTGTTGACAACATCATCTTTTTGAGTGATAATAACCGAAGGGAGACTGTGCCTACACGAAAGTTGCTCAGACCCCTCACCCCCCCCATTTCGAGTTGCAGCCAACAAAGGCAAAAGTTGCTCCCAGTCAAAACTAACAGCAGCCAAATCAGCCAGTTTATCGATCGCAGCATGAAGATTCGGCAACTCCTCAGCAGGAATCAAACCCAAATGTCGATCGGGAATAGTAACAGCCTCATCCCTACGCAAAACGCCCAAAATAGGTAAATTGAGCGGTTTGAGAGCATCTTGAAGCAACTCCAAATGTCGATCGCTCGCCACCCGATTCAGCACCAAACCAGCGAATTTAAGGTCTGGGTTAAAAGAACGAAAACCGTGCGCGATCGCAGCCACAGAACCAGAGAGCCTGCTGCAATCTATCACAAACAATACCGGCAAATTCAGCAAATGAGCAACATGAGCCGTAGAAGCAAAGGAAATAGAATAGTGTTGTTTTCCTTCTGGCTTCCTTAAATCCGTTAAATCATTTACATCATTTACATCTCGTACAATCGTTGCCGAACTTCTATCCGTTACATCCGTTACGAAATCCGTTGCCGAACTTTCTTCTTCTTTCTTCCGAGAAACCCCATCAAATAAACCCATTACCCCTTCAACCAAGGCATAATCGACATCTGGAATATGACGAGAAAAACACTTTTTTACATAAGATTCAGACGTTAATACCGGGTCTAAATTTCGACAGGGGCGACCAGTAACAAAAGCATGAAACATCGGGTCAATGTAATCCGGGCCAACCTTAAAAGATTGAACATTCAAGCCGCGACGGATTAAATAAGCTAAAAGGGCGATCGTCACAGTCGTCTTTCCCGCACCGCTGCGTTCGCCAGCAATTACTAAAGTCATAGTTCTAGATTAGTTACAAAAAATACTGAAAATAGATCGGTTATAAAGTTATGAGTATTGCTCTCGAACTTCTCAAATAATACATACATATTTAACGAACCGCGAAGACGCGAAGACCGCGAAGGAAGAATGAGAAGAAGAATATAGGTAATTTCGTTGCTTTTTAGAAGTAATTTATAGTTTTGAGTCAAAGAAAATTATTAATTCAAAACTCATAAATTCTAACTCATAACTCCTAAAAAAGTAGGGCAGACATTGCCTGCCCCACTGAATATTAACTCAATCCTTATTCCTTCTTCCTTATTCCGACGGACATCGAACTGACATCCGTTACATCCGTTACATCCGTTACACAATCCGTTGCCGAACTTCTCTTTACCGCTTAGCCAACTTCAGCATTTGAGCCGTCACTGCCAAACTTTCTTCGTAAAGCACATCTCGGCCCCAACTCTGCAAGTGCTGGCCCAGCAACTGTTCCGTCACCTGATCGAACAGAGGACTCACCTGGTTAAACCGATCGGTTTGAGCGCCGCCCTTAGTTTCCATCCGCATACAGCCACCGACTTCCGAACACAGAACCGTACCGCAGTCAGCCTTTTCGTTCGTCGAATTCAAACGCAGAGCAATCAAATCGCCCGGAACATCGCCCGTATCAGCAGTAGGAATAGCAGCCAACTCCGCTTCGACAACCCGTTCGTCCGGCCCCGCGAATTTAATTCGCTTGATTTGGTAATCGCCCTCTTCCTGTTTGAAAGCAACCGGACGCCACTGAAGCCGACTCGCCAGCCAACCCAAATACATCAGCGCTTGAGTAGAATTGTCCTGTTCGTAATCGATCGTCACCCGATCGATTTCCCGAATCGCAGCGCGGCGTTCCGGGGCGTCAAAAGCCTCAGCAGCCAACTCCTGCCACGCCGCCAGCCGACGCCAATTGAGATCCGCGATCGGAATACCCTCTTCGATCAGACTTTGCATCAACAGCAATTCCGCTTCACACTCGGCAAAGCTGCTAGAGTCAACAATCACAGAACTGCTAATTGTCGCCAACCGCTGGAACAAACCTCGATCGGCATCAGGATTCGCTTTCCACCACAGTAGCGTCGGCAACTCCGGGATCGTCAACGCCGTCACGATGCCGCTCACCCGTTCCAGAGCAGCTTCCGTACCCCGCAGCGTAATGTACTCGCAGCAGATCAGATTGCCAGTGGTGCGCTTGTGAACCGGACAATAAGCAGCCACTTGAGCCTGCACGCCCGTATCTTCCCCCGCCGTCGGGCACAGAGCAATAATCCGGCAGGGATTGGCAGCCACGATCGCGTCAGCCACGCCCGAACCCCCCGAACCCAAACCACTCGATCCCATCTCCTCGCCATTTGAATTTTTGCGAGCCACTTCTTCCCGCAAAGTCGCCAGCAATTCAGCATTAGGTTTGCCAGTTCTCGGCAACCCGTAAGCTTTTTGAGCCGCCCTGATGCTAGATGCCGTCATCGGCCCGGTAATACCGTCCACCGGCCCGTCGTAAAATCCCAGATCCGCTAATAACCGCTGAGTTTCTTCCGGTTCGTAGACTACAAAAGTAAAAGTTGTTGCCCTACTAGCGATCGGAACATCGCCCTTTGACCCCGATTCTCTGTAACTTTCCCAAATTTGACTCAATTCGGCTTCTATTTGGTCGAGCGACACATCTTTAGGATTTTGCAGCGAAACCAGAGGCGGAGCTTTCATCGGTGTCATCGTCATAAATCTTCTCTCCTTTGTTATTAGTCATTAGTTATTAGTCATTGGTCATTGGTTCTTAGTCATTGGTTCTTAGTCATTAAGTTATTAGTTAGTAGTTATGAGTTAGCAGCTCTTAGCTAATCACTAATACTAATGCTGACCAATAACTAATGACTAATGACTGCTGACTAATGGCTTTTAAAGTCTGCGCCACTTGCGGCCGTCTCTGTTAATTAGCAGTTCTGCTTCCGTCGGTTCCCAAGTACCCGCTTCGTATTTAGGAACCAAATCTGGGTCGTTAGACGATTCCCACTCCATCAGCGCCGGCGTTACCACCCGCCAAGCTTCTTCCACTTCATCAGAACGGGTAAACAAAGTTTGGTCGCCCAGCATACAATCAATTAACAGGCGATCGTAAGCATCCGAAGATGTCACCCCAAAAGAAGAACCGTAACTGAAATCCATATCCACCGTCCGCGTCCGCAAATCCGGCCCCGGCATTTTCGCCTCAAACCTCAGCGAAATCCCCTCATTGGGATGCACGCGCATAGTCAAAACGTTAGGAGTAGTTTGTTGGGCCGCAGACTGAAAAATTAACAGCGGCACTTCGCGGAACTGAATAGCAATTTCGCTAACTTTTTTCGGCAACCGCTTGCCGGTTCGCAGGTAAAAAGGCACTCCCTGCCAGCGCCAGTTGTCAATCATAAACTTCATCGCCACAAAAGTCGGCGTTGTCGAGTTGGGAGCAACCCCCGGTTCTTCGTGATATCCTGGCACCTGTTTGCCCTTCATCCAACCTGCGGAATATTGACCGCGAATCGCTGAGAACTCCAAGTTATGCAAATCTGCCAAGCGAGTTGCTTGCAGAACTTTCATCTTTTCGGTGCGGATGCTGTCAGCGTCCAATGAATTCGGTGGTTCCATCGCCGTCAGACAGAAAATCTGCATCAAGTGGTTTTGCAGCATATCCCGCAACGCCCCAGAGGATTCGTAGTAACCTGCCCTGTCTTCTACGCCTACTGTTTCTGCCACTGTAATTTGTACGTGATCGACAAATTGCCGATTCCATAGCGGTTCAAAAATCGCGTTAGCAAACCGGAACACCATTAAATTCTGAACAGTTTCTTTACCCAAATAGTGGTCGATCCGGTAAACTTGCTGTTCTTGGCAAACCTTCTGCACGACTCGGTTGAGAGCTTTTGCTGAACTCAAGTCGCGGCCGAAGGGTTTTTCAATTACCAAGCGGTGTTTTACTGGATCGACCAGCATTTGAGCCTCGCCCAGTTGCCTAATTGCTTCTGGGAAAAAGTTCGGGGAAACTGATAGATAAAATATGTGATTGCCACGAGTTCTCCTTTCTTCGTCGAGTTCCGCTAAGAAGGCTTTGAGTTTTTGATAGCTTTCCGGGTTGTCAATGTCGCCCGGACAGTAGTACAAACCTTGAGCGAAATCTTGCCAAAATTCTTCGTTGCCAATGCCCCCGCCAAATTCTTCAATGCCTTCGCGCATTTGCTCTCGGAAGTAATCGTGACTCCAAGGGCGGCGGGCTACTCCCACCACGGTAGTTTCTGGTGGCAAGCGTCGATCGCGCTTCATCTGATAAATTGCAGGTACCAGTTTGCGCTGGGTGAGATCCCCAGAAGCTCCGAAGATTACCAGAATTTGTGGTTCCGGCACCCGTTCTTTTCGCAAACCGACCCGCAGTGGATTTTCAAGTAGCGTTACCATTATTTATTTTCCTTGTTCTAGTGGTGTTAACCCTGCCAAGACACCATGATAGTTTGCGGTCATTTCTGCTAGTTAGTGGGTGAGAGAGTTAATCGGTTCTTAATACTGCTAGAGGAGGCAGATGATTTTGCTCTCTAGGAACTCTGAGAGCCATTAATCTGAAAATCCCTAGAGAGGATTTAAGACTCAGCATTTAAGAACCCAAATAATTATCTATTCCGATTCCTAAATGCTTCTGCCTTTCAGGATACAGATATCTGCCTAAGCGACGGGTGACAACTTCTGGACTTTCTCTTGCAAGGAATCCATCAGGGATTGGAACGGGGTGACGAATTTATCAATCCCGTCGAGGAGCAAGTCTGCCATCACTTGGTCCAAGTTGATGTCGATGTCGGGATCTTTGAGACTTTCGATCAGCGTGTAAGCTTCTTCAACGTTGTTCTCAATCCGGGGTGCGACATCGCAGTGATCGAAACAAGCTTCAACGGTGTTCGGCGGCAAAGTGTTAACGGTTTCGGGGCCGATTAGTTCATCGACGTACATGACATCGCTGTAGTTGGGGTTTTTGGTGCTGGTGGAAGCCCACAGCAAGCGCTGTACTTTCGCTCCCTTAGCCGCTAATGCTTGCCAGCGATCGCTCGCTACGATCTCTTTATACTTCTGGTAAGCTACCTTCGCATTGGCGATCGCCACTTTCCCCTTCACTGCTTCCAGTCTAGCTTTTGTGGAAATATCTGTGACATTTTTGAGTTTCTCGTCAATCTTGCCATCGATATTGATGTCGATCCGGCTCAAGAAGAAACTGGCAACAGAAGCAATATTGCTCACATCCAAACCTTTAGCCACCCGCGCTTCCAAACCGCGAATGTAAGCCCAGAAGGTTTCGACGTAGCTGTCAACCGAGAACAGTAAAGTCACGTTAACGTTAATGCCTTCGCTGATGACTCGCTCGACTGCGGGCAAACCTTGAGCAGTTCCCGGAATCTTAATCATCACGTTTTCTTTGCCGAGGGCTTGGTAATAGCGCATGGCTTCGCTAATCGTGCTTTCTGTGTCGTTGGCGATCGTCGGTGGCACTTCAATACTGATATAACCGTCCAAACCCTTCGACTCTGCGTAAACTGGGGCGAAGATGTCGCAAGCGTTGCGGATATCTTCAAATACCAGAGATTCGTAAATCTCCATAACAGATTTGCCCGCCCGGATGCCCGCTTCGATATCCGCGTCGTAAATCACATTACCTGCGATCGCTTTCTCAAAAATAGCCGGATTAGATGTAATCCCGCGCAGTCCCCGACTTTCAATCATCTTTTTGAGTTCGCCGGACTCGATCAGATCGCGAGTCAAATTGTCCATCCAGATACTTTGGCCAATTTCTTTGATTTCTAACAGGTGATTCGTTGGTGTTGCTGTCATTACTGTAACTCCTACAATTTGATAGCTGTTAATTGGGACTTGGAAATTGGAAATTGAAAATTGAAAATTGGTAATTGAAAATTGGCAATGGGGAATTGGTAATTGGGAGTCGAAAGTTATAAGTTAAAACCCTCTTCCTTCTTCCTGACATCCGTTACATCCGTTACACAATCCGTTGCCGAACTTCCTTCACTCTTGGACAGTTCTAGGATTGCGCGATCGATCTTGAATAAAAGACTCGACCATCGCTACATTTTCTTTACTGCCGATAATCAAGGGCGATCGCTCGTGCAGTTTGGTCGGCACAACGTCTAAAATGTCTTGAATGCCCGTACTGGCGCGCCCGCCGGCTTGCTCCATCAAAAACGCCAAAGGAGCCGATTCGTAGAGCAAACGCAATTTGCCTTCCGGGTTTTTCACCGTTCCGGGGTACAAAAACACGCCTCCCTGGAACAAAATCCGGTGGAAATCTCCCACCAAAGCCCCACCGTAACGGGCGGTGTAGCCTTCGCTGCGGTGTACGTAGCGAATGTAGTCTCTCAAAGATTCCTCCCACTGCCAGAAGTTGCCTTCATTAACGCTGTAAATCGGGCCGCGATCGGGAACCTTAATGTTTTCGTTAGCTAGAATAAACTCGCCCAAACTGGGGTCGAGGGTAAAGGAATGAACACCCTGACCGATCGAATAAACCAGCATGGTACTGGGGCCGTAGAGCACATAACCAGCGGCAATTTGTTTGTGTCCATGTTGCAGCAAGTCGGAAGCAGAGCCATCTGCATCGTCTCCCTCTTGCTTGCGGATGCTGAATATGGAGCCTACATTGAGATTGATGTCAAGATTGGAAGAACCGTCTATGGGGTCGTAGAGCAGACTGTAACGCCCGATCGGACAATTTTCGGGAATGTAGTAGGGTTTTTCCATTTCCTCCGAAGCCAAGCGGCAGACAAGTCCGCTTTGCTGGAATACCGAGATAAAGACTTCATTGGCATAGATATCCATCTTTTTGACGGATTCTCCCTGCACGTTCGTAGCCCCTGTAAACCCCAAGGCATCTGCCATTAATCCGGCTCTGCTGAGCCGCCTCGCGATCAGCTTGGCCGCCAGCCCGATGCGATTCATCAGCGCGCTGAGATCCTGAGCATCTGCTGAAAAGCTGTGAAGTTGCTGGAGTACGTGACGAGATAGGGTTGTGCAATCGCGGTCTAAGGCTTGCACCTGATCTGTCGGGCCCAGGCGGGTTTCCCCTGTCGGCGCGTTTACCATGATTTTGATGTCCTCCCTGTCTTGCTGCTCTAGATTTGGGTTCGATGGAGTCCTTGACACTTGCTCCTGAATCGGCTACGAGACCGATCGTCCCCCAACTTCTATCTTAGGGAGGGTTTTGCCAAAGGGCGTCGAACTTTAGGTGAATTTTAGATCCCCACCGAAAATTGAGGAGTTCGATCGACTGTTTGGTGGGGAATTGTATCCAAAATCACTAAATTTTTTAAATTAACCGCAGAAGACGCAGAGGGCGCTGAGAGAAAAAGTGGCGATAGAGAAGCCTACGAACGTTGGCTAGCATCTCAAAAAGACCGACAACTTCCTTTGCGCGAAGAAGATGTAGAACCTATTGTTAATTTGCCGGAATTGCTTGCAGGCATTTACGATCGCATCGGCTATGATTATCGGCTCGATTACGATCAATATCCCGTACGTAAATTTTCGCCAAAGGTGATATGACACTCCAAAATTCTGGGTAAGTTATCCATAGAAATACGGTAATTGAAATTTAAGCAAATATACAGAGTCAGTCATTGACTTTTCTATTGACTTGTTTGAAATATACTCAAACACTCAACTTACCTTGCATAAATTTTTCAAGACTTGGGTTACAAAAACCCAAATATAAAATGTTTCTTGGTACTCATCACCCCAAAATAATGCTATGGATATTATTTCACAAATTCCCCATAACTTAGTCAACCACTATCAGATTAAAAATCTGCTTGGAGAAGGCGGTAGTAGCACAACTTACGAAGCCATTGACCTCAAAACCAATCAGCGAGTCGCACTCAAAGCTTTGTCTTTACAGAAGATGAATGACTGGAAAGTCCTGGAACTATTTGAACGAGAAGCCAATGTTTTATCAAAATTGAATCATCCGGGAATTCCGCGTTATTTGGATTATTTTTATGTCGATACTCCCGATAACCGTTGTTTTTATATAGTACAAGAACTGGCCCAAGGGCAATCTCTAGCCAGTTTAGTCGAAAATGGCTGGCACGCTAGTGAACCTGAAATTCAACGCATTGCAACACAAATTTTGGAGATTTTAGTTTATCTCCATTCACAGACACCACCTGTTATCCACCGGGATATTAAACCAGAGAATATTGTTTTCAAATCGCCCATCAATTCGCACAAACAAAAAGACTGGGAAGTCTGCTTGGTAGATTTTGGAGCCGTGCAAAACACTTATAACAATACTTTAATGCGAGGAAGTACCGTAGTTGGAACCTATGGTTATATGGCTCCAGAACAATTTCTCGGACAAGCCGTACCTGCAACAGATTTATATGGTTTAGGAGCGACCTTGTTGTATTTACTAACCCACCGTTCCCCCGCCGAATTACCAACAAATATACTAGAGAAAGATTTTCGCTCTCAAATTCCGATTTCTTCAGCATTTGCCGATTGGTTAGGAAAAACGATCGCGCCAGATTTAGAAAACCGCTTTCAATCGGCACAAGAAGCGCTTGAATCTCTTCGCAATCCTCGAATAGTTAACGTTAAATCCAATCCGACGCAATGGAAAAAGCGCCTCAAAATAGGAATTGCTGCTATCGCTACTGTTGCTGTTTTCAATCACTTTAAATATCCCATCCTCAACCGGATTGGATTTACCCCCAATGCAGTTGTCCAGGCTGTTGAACGGGGAGATACTAAAACTGTTAGGCATTATCTGGATCTTGGCATTAATGCTAATAGCAGGGTAAATAATCAGAATTTACTACACTTTGCTGGGTCAAAAGAGGTGGCAGAATTGTTAATTGCCAAAGGTGCAGATGTCAACGCTAAGAGTGCATATGGCTGGACCCCATTACACATGGCTGCTGTGTACGATCACATAAAAGTGGCACAGACGCTAATTGCTAAAGGTGCAGATATTAACGCCTGGGGAGAAGATCAATTTGGGGCGTGTAATAGTATATGTACAACTCCTCTGTTCTGGGCCCGATCGCCTGAAATGGCAAAGTTGCTGATTGCTAAAGGTGCGGATGTCAATGCCAAAAACAAAAATGGCTTGACTCCTCTACATAGGGCGCGATCGAAGGCGATCGCACAAATACTACTCTCTGCGGGCGCAAAAATTAACATCAAAGAAGACAATGCCCGAAATGGCAAGGGTACAGCTTTATTACATACCGCAGCCAAAATAGGCTTTAAGGAGTTGGTACAACAGCTAATTAAAGACGGTGCAAATGTGGCGATTCGGGACAGTTACAAAAGAACTCCACTGCACTATGCAACCACAAAAGAAGTTGCTGCTTTGCTCATGCTCGATATCAACGCTATAGACCAATCTGGAAATACTCCGTTACACCTAGCTGTCGATCGAGGATCTCAAGATATCGCTGAACTGCTAATTGCTAATGGCGCAAGGGTTAACGTTAGAAATGCGAACGGTCAAACTCCATTGTATCGAGCGATCGCGATCGGACACAATGAGATTGCTGCACTGCTAATTAACAACGGTACAGATGTCAATAATATAGATGGATCTGGCACAACTCCACTGCACAAAGCCGCACATTATGGCACGGTAAAAATCTTAAAATTGCTGATTGCTAAAGGTGCAGAAATTAATATCCAGGATAATCAAAGAAAAACTCCACTGGATATCGCCGTAGACCTGAAACTTCAGGATACAGTGGCGCTGCTAATTAGTAAAAACCCAGATGTTAATAGTGAAGACAAAGAAGGCAGAACTTTACTGCATATCGCTGTCGATTTCAAACTTAAGGATGTAGCCAAACAACTCATTGCCAAAGGTGCATTCGTTAATGCCAAAAATAATTTTCTTCAAACTCCCCTGGATCTTGCTGTTGCTCAAGGCTCTCAAGATATCGCTGAACTGCTAATTGCTAATGGTGCAAGGGTTAACGCTAGAAATGAGAACGGTCAAACTCCATTGTATCAAGCGATCGCGATCGGACACAATGAGATTGCTGCCCTGCTAATTAACAACGGTGCAGATGTTAATAATAGAGATATGTGTAACACAACTCCACTCCACAAAGCAGCACATTATGGCACTGTAAAAATCTTAAAATTACTGATTGCTAAAGGTGCAAAAATTGACGCTACAAACTGCGATGGCGACACGCCGCTCAAGATAGCACAAACCAACTGGAACCCCGACAGAGAAGCAGCAGCCCAAATACTCAGATCTCACGGCGCAACAGACTAATTATCCAAAACAAACCCAGGCAGAAAAATATGGAAACACTACAACACTCGGAAAAAATCATTGCTGAAAGATATCGCATAATCGGCAAATTAGGACAGGGCGGAGTTGGAATCACCTATGCTGCTGTAGATTTAAACAGCAATCAAAAAGTTGCACTCAAAGCTTTATCCCTGCGTCTGACAACTGAATGGAAGAAAATCGAGTTATTTGAACGAGAAGCAAAAACTTTATCGGGATTGAATCATCCGGGAATTCCTCGCTACATTGACTACTTTCAAGTGGATACTTCCCAAGATCGTTGTTTTTATATCGCCCAACAACTCGCACCGGGAAAATCTCTCGCACAGTGGATAGAAAATGGCTGGAAACCAAATGAAGCTCAAGTTCGTCATATCGCCTATCAATTGCTAGAAATTCTAGCTTATCTGCAATCGCTGTTACCTCCTGCAATCCACCGAGATATTAAACCCCAAAATATTATTCTGCAAAAAAATGGGCGAGTCTTCCTAGTTGATTTTGGCGCAGTTCAAAATACTTACCATCATACCGTTACTGGAGGCAGTACCGTTGTCGGGACCTACGGTTACATGGCACCAGAACAATTCCGAGGAAAAGCTGTATTATCAACAGATTTGTATGGATTAGGAACAACGCTGCTTTTCCTGTTAACCCAGAAATTTCCATCGGATTTACCCAGAGAAAAGCTGAAGGTAAAATTCCGCGATCGCGTCTCTATTTCTCCAGAGTTTGCCGACTGGTTAGAGAAGATAAGTGAAGCCGCAATTGAAGATCGATTTCACTCAGCAAAAGATGCTTTATCAGCACTGCGAGGGGAACAGCAAAGCGGGATTAATCCCGAAAAAACGTTTAAGCGATCGCCCCAATCCCGAATTACTTTAATTGACACTAAACGGTGGTTATTAATCAAGATACACCCCGATCGTTCACCTAGCAAACTCAAGTGGTTTTTCCAGTTCATTCATCTGAGTTATAAATTTTTACTTCCATTCTCTTTGATTCTGGGATTTTTTCTATTTAGCTTGGGTGAATACACTACAACTTACTGGCTAAGTATATTATCCTTAAAATTTTTCTTGATATCGATCCTGGCTATAACAACATTTACCCTATTTTATGCTTTGATATGGTTGTGTAGGTGCTTGTGTTGGACTGATTATCGTCAATTCACTAGACCAATTCAAATCCGTCCTCAAGATATCCAGCGGGTAAAGTTGAGGGGAATTCATCTGCCATTGCTCAAAAAATCGATTACTTTTTGCGGGATTCGCGCCAAGCCGCGTAACTATTGTTTTGGCTTATTTTTGCCGCAAGCTGAGAAAGAATGGTTGGTAGGGGAATTGAATGATTGTTTAAGTAAACTAAAATAAATCATTGTTGTTATCCACAGATTTGATAAAAAAACCGTTTTTTTTTCTGAGTGCGTGGATTAAATAAATGCGGAAGTATAGAATATTTTATGTACTAATTTAGGCAATAATAATCATCAAGAAATCCTGGATCTGGCATGAGAATAAAACTATAAAGAATTTCGATATTTATGAAATAGGACTGCAAAAGGGGAAGGCGATCGCACTTCTTGAATACGTAGCTAAAAGATTAGTTGAGAGTCGCGATCGCCTTTTCGATTGGTTATGCTTGACTCAGGGCGATCGTTTCTGTCAGTTTACTGACCAACACAAATAAAGATGTTTGTGCTTAAATACCGTCAAGGCAAGAAATATCTCGCCCTGACTGGGGTAGTGTCCTTAAGCTCCTGTATCTCCTAAGCGTGAAGGTTCGATTGATGAGTATTTCTACTCGAAATAAAAAAACTATCCTGTTTTTGGCAGCCAACCCCAAAAATACCACCCCTGTGGACTTACAGAAAGAGGCGAAGGAAATTGCAGAGGGGTTGCAACGCTCTAAAAAGGCCGACAAGTTCCAACTGGAGCAACAGTGGGCGGTGACACCCAGAGAAATGCAGCGAGCCATATTAGATTATAAACCAGAGATTGTGCATTTCTCTGGGCATGGTGCAGGAGAAGGGGGTTTAGCCCTAGAAGATGATATGGGGCAGATTAAGCTGGTAAATGCCAAAGCTTTGGCAGCTTTGTTTGAGGCGTTTAAGGAGTACGTGGAGTGCGTAATACTCAACGCTTGCTATTCAGAAGTGCAAGCGGCTGCGATCGCACGTCACATTCCATACGTGATCGGCATGAAGCAAACGGTGGGAGATCAAGCCGCACGAGAATTTGCTGTAGGTTTTTACGATACCTTGGCGGCGGGGGAGTCGATCGAACGTGCCTATAAGTTGGGTTGCGTTAGCATCAGCATGGCAGGAATTTCCGAAGAACTTACTCCGGTATTGAAGAAGAAGTCGGATTTTTCGGAGTTGGATGCAGCAGGGCGATCGCGCGATGCTTCTGTTAGCGATATCGTTGAGGAGTCGTCGCCTGTGGTGGAAAATGCGCGATCGATCGCCGCACCTCCCCTTTCTCTTCTCAATTTAGATAACCCAGAAGGTTCAGTTAGTTTAGATTCACCCCTATATATTGAGCGTCCTCCCATCGAATCGGACTGCTACCAAACTATTGTCAAACCCGGAGCTTTAATCCGAATCAAAGCCCCCCGGCAAATGGGAAAAACTTCCTTAGTGCAGCGAATTTTATACCGCGCTAAGGAACAGGGATATCAAACAGCGTATTTAAACTTTCAATGGGCTGATGGCAGTTTTCTTACCCATCTTGATGAATTATTGCAGTGGTTTTGTGGTGAAATTACCAGTGAATTAAATTTAGAAGATAGGTTAGGGGAATATTGGAAAGGCGTTCTCGGCAGTAAAAATAAAACTACGAAGTATTTCCAACGCTATCTACTATCTGACAGCGATCGGCCTCTTGTTTTAGGGTTAGATGAAGTCGATCGGATTTTTCAGCATTCCGAAATAGCCACGGACTTCTTTGGATTATTACGAGCTTGGCACGAGCGGGGCAAAAATGAGGAAATTTGGAAAAAGCTGAGGTTAGTCATTTCTCACTCTCAAGAAGTTTATATTCCTCTTAATATTAATCAGTCGCCATTTAACGTGGGATTGCCCATAGAATTACCTGAACTCAATCAGAGACAGGTAACAGATTTAGTGAATCGACACCGATTAAATTGGTCAAATCAAGAGATTTGTGACCTGATGGAAATGGTGGGCGGTCATCCTTATTTAGTTCGAGTTGCTCTCTACCAAGTTGCCAGGGGGAGAATTAGCTTAGAGCGCTTGCTAAAAGTCGCTCCTACTGAAGAAGGCCCTTACTACGATCATTTACGACGGCATTTAGTTAACTTGGAACAAGATGCAGAACTAGCAGCAACAATTAGACAAGTGATTAACAGCGAACAACCTGTAGAAATTAATACCGGAGAGGCTTTTAAATTGCGAAGCATGGGGTTGATCAAATTTCAGGGAAATGCTGTCATGCCATTGTGTGGTTTGTATCGTCAATATTTTAGCCATCGCCTAGCCTCTCCCCAACCGAATATGACTGCTGGGCAACAAACGAATAGCCAATCAAGTTTGGAGCTAGAGAGTAATTTAGGAACTATAATTTTCTCCGATGTTGTTAATTCCACCGCTTTATCAGTTGCCAACCAAAAGCTGACACTAGAATTAGTGAATCGAGATTTCAACATCATCCGAGGCATCTGCGCTAAACATCAAGGCAAAGTGCTTAAAGAAATGGGCGATGGTTTATTAATTTGCTTTCCAGAAAGTGCCGTAAAAGCAGTAGCCTGTGCGCTAGAAATACAACGAAGTTTCGCCGAAGCTGCTACAAGCTTACCTCCGAGTCATGTACTCCAACACCGGATTGGTATTCACTTGGGGGAAATATTCTTTCTTAATAATGATATCAGGGGGGCTGGTGTAAATTTAGCGGCTCGTTTAGAAGGGAAAGCAGAGCCAGGTGGAATCTGTATTTCTGAGACAGTTTATCAAGTCGTTAAAACCCATTTATCTTTAAATGTGATTGACTTAGGAATGCAACAGTTAAAGGGAATTTCTGAACCTGTACGGCTGTACAAATTGATTCCTTGATTCTCGGATTTTCACCTATAAATTAACAATGACCTATGAAAGATTATCAATATCAAGTTGGAGGGAGCCTGCCTGCAAACGCCCCAACTTATGTCACTCGAAAGGCAGATGAAGAACTTTATCAAGCTTTAAAAGCCGGAGAATTCTGCTATGTTCTCAATGCTCGACAAATGGGGAAATCATCACTGCGAGTGCGGACAATGCAGCGGTTACAAGCAGAGGGAATCGCCTGTAGTAGCATTGATATCACAGAAATTGGCACTTCCGATATTACGCCAGAAGAGTGGTATGCAGGCGTGATTGATAGCATCGTCAGCCGATTAGATTTGTATGACATTTTTGATTTAGATGAATGGTGGGAGCAGAATAGATTACTATCGAACGTTAAACGATTTAGTAAATTCGTTGAAGAAGTATTACTCAAGAATATCTCAGCAAATATAGTAATTTTTGTCGATGAATCGGACAGCTTAATCAGCTTAAAGTTTAAAATAGAAGATTTTTTTGCTGTGATTCGTGATTGCTATAATAATCGAGCCGATAAACCCGAATATCGTCGATTAACATTTACAATGTTAGGGGTGGCAACTCCCTCGGATTTAATTCAAGACAAGCGACGAACTCCTTTTAATATTGGTCGAGGGATAGAGTTAACCGGGTTTCAATTAGCAGAAGCGCAACCTTTGGCAGTTGGGTTAGAAAGTCAAGCAGAAAATTCGCAAGCATTGTTAGAAGCGGTGTTATATTGGACGGGTGGACAGCCATTTTTGACGCAAAAAGTTTGTAAATTACTGCTCAATCATGCCAACTCTGCCTCAATCCAAAATCTTGCTGAGTGGGTGGGAGATTTAGTCCGAGAAAAGGTGATTGAGTATTGGGAAGGACAGGATGAGCCAGAGCATTTAAAGACGATTCGCGATCGCATTTTACGCAGCGAACAACGGGCAAGTCGGTTATTGGGACTATATCAGCAAATTTTGCAGCACAATGAGATAGCGACTGATGATAGTCCCGAACAAATGGAACTAAGATTAACTGGGTTGGTGGTTAAGCAGTTTGGCAAACTTAAAGTTTATAACCGGATTTATCAATCGGTTTTTAACCTGGATTGGGTGGAAAAAAAATTAGCGGAACTCCGCCCTTACAGCCAAAGTTTTAAAGCTTGGATAGAGTCTGATTGCCAAGATGAATCGCGACTGTTGCGGGGTCAAGCCTTGCAAGATGCTCAAAATTGGGCAGCCGATAAAAGTTTGAGCGATTTGGATTATCAGTTTTTAAATGCCAGTCGGGAATTACAACAACGGGAAGTTGAACGAGAGTTAGAAGCTCAGAAACAAGCTAATCAAATTTTGACTGAAGCGAATCAGACGCTAATCAAGGCACAGCAATTTGCTATGTATCAAGTCACTCAAGCCAAGAATTTAGCAAATGCAATCCAGGAAACTGCTTTTTCTAATGAATCATTTCGTTCAGGACAGATATTTCAAGCACTGTTGGAAGCATTGAAGGCAGGGCAGGCATTCCAACAACTAGATGCTTCAGCCGAGACTACAAAAGACATCAAAGGACAAGTGATGGGTGCGCTGCAACAAGCAGTTTACGAAGTAAAAGAGCGCAATAGTTTGGAAGGGCATAGTGATTCGGTCAGAAGCGTCGCCTTTAGTCCAGATGGCAAGACATTGGCTTCTGCGAGCAATGACAACAGCATCAAACTGTGGAACCTCCACACCCAAAAACCCATCGCTACCCTCACCGGGCATAGCCGTGGGGTCAATAGCGTCGCATGGAGTCCTGATGGCTTAACTTTGGCTTCTGCTAGCGATGACCAGACCATCAAACTGTGGAACCTCCACACCCAAAAACACATCGCTACCCTCACCGGGCATAGCTATTCGGTCATAAGCATCGCCTTTAGTCCAGATGGTAAGACATTGGCTTCTGCTAGCGATGACAAGACCATCAAACTGTGGAACTTCCAAACCCAAACAGAGATCAAAACCCTCACCGGGCATAGCAGTTTGGTCATAAGCGTCGCCTTTAGTCCAGATGGTAAGACTTTGGCTTCTGCTAGTTATGACAACAGCATCAAACTGTGGAACCTCCACACCCAAAAACTGATCGCTACCCTCACCGAACATAGCAGTTTGGTCATAAGCGTCGTCTTTAGTCCAGATGGTAAGACTTTGGCTTCTGCTAGCGATGACAACATCATCAAACTGTGGAACCTCCACACCCCAAAAGCGATTGCTACCCTCACCGGACATAGCAATGCGGTCTATAGCGTTGCCTTTAGTCCAGATGGCAAGAAATTGGCTTCTGCTAGCTATGACAACACCATCAAACTGTGGAACCTCCACACCCAAAAAGTGATCGCCACCCTCACCGGGCATAGCAATTGGGTCAATAGCGTCGCATGGAGTCCCGATGCCAAGACATTAGCTTCTGCAAGCCATGACAAGACGATCAAACTGTGGAACCTGCAAACTCAAAAACCGATCAAAACCCTCAGAGGGCATAGTGATCGGGTCAGAAGCGTCGCATTTAGTCCAGATGGCAAGACATTGGCTTCTGCAAGCGATGACAAGACCATCAAACTGTGGACTTGGGATTTCGATACACTGATGGCATTAGGCTGCGAGTCAATAAGCGATTATCTCAGAACCAACCCGAAAGTGACAGCAGAGGATAAACAGATGTGTGCTGATTACCTCAACCAAGAGTCAATCAAATAGGATTTAGGCAAAAACAGCCAGCAAGCCAGATTTTCGCTACATTTTTTTACCACTACTTCCACTTTTTCCGTTGTCCATTCCTCACTCGCATCAGTCACAACCCTAATATTTCGCTGCGACGAAGCTTCATCCACAACCGGCACCAGCATCGGATTATTAAATCTTGCTATTTAATTTTCACTTTTGTAGTTACTCGAGGTTTGGGGAACTCAAAAGGCGGTAGGTGCTAACTCTGAGGGATATTACACTGATGTCCCTTTGAATATAAAGTGTAAAACTCCTGGAGTGCTGACATTTGTTCTCTCAATCTAGATATTTCTAGATCCAAGGGAGTGAGTAGTTTCTCAAGGTGGCGCACCTCACTAAACCACAGTCGTAACTCTGGTTTGAGAGTTGCATAGAGCGTTTCGGGGCACGACAGTAATATAGCTGTTATTATCTCTGCTACGAATGGCTGTTGCGACCACTTCCCTACAACAGACATTGCATCCCAGTCATCGCTTGACAAGCATTGGTGAACAATATCAAACAGTGAATTTAACTCAATAGCTGCCCGTAATTTCTCAAGTTTCTCTGGCGTCTCTGACGAGGTATGCAGCATGGTTGTGAATTCAACAGGCAAATTGTGCAGGATGGTACTGACAAATGAAGCAATTGAATCAGGTTGCTCTTTTCTCACAATGTCGGGAAGTATTTCTGCAAAGTAAGGAGCAACACTACGCCACTGATGTAAATCACAAGCAACATGAAAAAAGGTTTCTGGCAACCTTTCACTCTTCTGCAAGGAAATATAACCTCGACATTGATTAGTGACGGGATCGACAGGTTCAAATGCTTGCCATAACAAAGGCAGAGAGGGAGCATCCCGCTTTTTAACTAAGCATACCTACCCATTTTAATCTCATTATTTAAATATGCACATCTGAGTCTTAA